>JAAXQF010000511.1 GCA_012974435.1 Desulfuromonadales bacterium
ACTTAAAATAGTGGACGAAATTTCTTTCGGGCCTTTGCTCTGCGTCGAGGCCGAGTTTGATTTTAATGGTCGCCAGCGCCGTCTCTGCCTGCTGGGCCAGGAGCGCAACACCAAGAATGGCGTCTGGGGTCCTGAGCACCACCGTAAGGCCATCGAAATCGTTCGCAAATACGAACGTTATGCGGTACCGGTCATCACCTTTATCGACACTCCGGGTGCCGATGCCGGTGAGCTGGCAAACGCGGATAACCAGGCCCATTCGATATCTCACTTCATCGCCGAGATGGCGAATCTCAACGTCCCTTCAGTGGGGATTATTCTCGGCAACGGTTATTCGGGAGGAGCCATCCCGCTGGCAACCACCAACATCATCCTCTCGGTGCGCGACGGTGTTTTTAATACCATTCAACCCAAGGGCCTGGCCGCGATCGCCCGCAGTTTCGATCTGAGCTGGCAGGAGTGCGCTAAATACGTCGGTGTCAGCGCGTATGAACTCTACCAGCAGGACTTCGTTGACGGCGTTATCGACTACGTGCCCGGCGAAAAGGGTGCTCAGCTGGAGAACCTGCGCAAGGCGATCGTTTCGGCAGTAATCGCCATCGAGAACCGTGCCGTTGCCTTTGTTAAAGAGACCGATGGTGTTGTGGATCACTACCAGGCGAGCCTGAACCGTTACATCAATCCGTCGGAAAAGCTCAAGGTCCTTGAAAACCTCTCGGCTCTTTCCTTGACCCACTATCCGACTGAATACTTCAGCGTCTTCGGTATCACCTACCGATACCTGCGCTACCTCAGTCTGCGGGGGCGTATCCAGTCGACCTCTTCGGTCAATTACAGTCGTTCCACCAACCTGACCACCCCGAGGGGGGATTTATCGAAGCGGGTCAAGGAAGAACTGGCCAATGCCTTTGTCAGCTGGTTGGAAAACCCTCTTCACATCCGCTACGACGACCTGTTGTCTAAAAGCTACAAGACCTATCTCGACCGCAAGGAGCATGCCGGCGCCCAGCGGGGGCGTCTCTCAAAACTGGTCCTCGGTGATCCGGGCGAGAACTTTGAAAAAGCCCAGCGTACTATCTACCTCACCTACGGCTTTTACCTGCACAACCTCTGGAAGGCAGGGAGCCAGAATAACTTTATCGCACTGATCAAGAATCTCGCCTCAACGCCGGCTGCCAGAAAGGCCTCCGAAACCTCTGAAATGACCGTTCTCGATGTAATGACCCTGCCGGATTTCCGCGAGGGGATGATCCAGGAGTGTCAGAACTTCATTGTCTTCGATTTGGTATACGATCAGATCATCACCGATCTGCGTCCCATCGCCGCCGAAGCCAAGGCCACCAATACCTTCTCCAAACAATCCTTCCAAACACTGCTGGAATCATCGATTCAAGCGGCAACCACCAAGCTCAAGGCGATGATTGGCGAGGAAGTGGTGGTCGAGATCTTCCTCGAAGACAACTTCTACGCCTGGCTCAACACCCTCCTTCGGCACCCGCAGATGAAAGATTTTATCCGTCCCGTGCAAGAATGGAAGAAGATCCAGTATCCCCGCATTTCAGAACCGCTGTTTGCTATCGTCACCTTTCTGTTCGAAAAGCTGCTGTCACAGTATTGCGAGGCAGAACGCGAAGGGCGTAGCTACGACGGCCGCATCAAGTTGCGCGATATCGGCATGAAGGATTTCTGGAACCGGTTGGACACCGCATACAACGACCTGCTGATCCAGGATGTTCTGCTCCAGGACAAACGGTCTAAAAAATGCCGGTTTGAACCGATCATCTCAGAATTCTTCACCGATTTCCGTGAACTCGACAGCGATCTGATGACCGCTGACCCGGCGAACTTTCCCGGGTTTCGTCTCTCCATCGAGAAGGCGCTGGATAATGGGGTTAAACCCTGTGGTGTCATCACCGGTCTGGCGAAACTCAAAAAAGAGGGCAATCATCCCGCCACCCGGGTTGGTGTGCTGGTGTCCAATCTCGATTTTCAAGCAGGCGCCTTCGATATGGCCTCGGCCCAGAAGTTTTGCAACCTCCTGCTCCAATGCGCCCGCCGCAAACTTCCCGTGGTCGCCTTTGTCTCTTCGGGCGGCATGCAGACCAAGGAGGGGGCCGGCTCGCTGTTCTCCATGGCGATTGTCAATGACCGGATCACCCGCTTTGTGCGGGACAACGAGCTGCCGATTATCTGCTTCGGTTTCGGCGATTGCACCGGGGGCGCACAGGCCTCGTTTGTCACCCACCCCTTGGTGCAGACCTATTACTTCTCAGGGACCAACATGCCCTTCGCCGGGCAGATTGTGGTCCCGTCCTACCTGCCCTCGACAGCGACCCTGTCCAACTACCTGCTTCGTACCCCGGGCGCGATGCAGGGGCTGGTCAAGCACCCTTTCAATAAGGATCTCGATCAACAGCTTAGCGCCATTGATCCCGCCATTCCGGAGCCTACGGAAAGCGTAATGGATGTCTGCCAGCGGGTGTTTAACGGTCTTTATCTGCCCGAGGCCGCCGCGGCGGCAACCGAGGCCGAAACCCTGGTGGACGAGCGCGCCCTGCTGAAACCGGTCAAGCGTACCTTGATTCACGCCCGAGGCTGCACCGCCGCCAAGCTGATCAAGATCGCCCAGCAAGAAGATATTGAGGTGGTGCTGGTGCAATCCGACCCCGATATGGATTCGTCGGTTGCCGGCCAGCTCACCGAGAAGGATACCCTGGTCTGCATCGGCGGCAATACGCCTGATGAATCCTATCTCAACGCCAAGTCGGTGTTGCGAATTGCTGAACAGGAGAAGGTCGATTCGCTCCATCCCGGCATCGGATTCCTGTCGGAAAATGCCGACTTTGCCCTCCTTTGCCGCAATCGCGGAATCAACTTCATCGGCCCTTGGTACTCCAGCATGGAGTTGATGGGCAACAAGACCAACGCCATCGACACCGCCAACAAGGCGGGCGTGCCCGTCGTGCCGGGAAGTCACGGTATCATTGGCAGCGTGGAGACCGGCATGGAGGTCGCCGAGACCATAGGCTACCCCGTTCTGCTCAAAGCCGTCCATGGCGGCGGCGGCAAGGGGATCCAGGTGGTGGAAAAACCCGAAGATTTCCGCGAAACCTTCTTCACCATCTCCTCGGAGGCCAGGGCTGCGTTCGGTTCGGGGGATATCTACCTGGAAAAATACGTCACCAATCTGCGCCATATCGAAGTGCAGATCCTGCGCGACACCCATGGTAACTGCTCGATTCTCGGCCTGCGCGACTGCTCGGTGCAGCGCAACAATCAGAAGATCTTCGAAGAGTCGGGCTCGACCATGTTGCCTGAAAACCTCGAACAGGACGTGTATCGCTTTGCCGAATTGATCGCCAACCAGTGCGACTATATCGGGGCGGGAACTGTCGAATTTATCTTCGACCTGGATAACACCGCCGTCTATTTCATGGAAATGAATACCCGGCTCCAGGTCGAACATCCCGTTACCGAGAAGGTGACCGGTATAGATATCGTCGCCAACCAGTTCAAAATTGCCGGAGGCTGCTCCATCGCAGATCTCACCAGCAAGCCCCAGGGGTATGCCATAGAAGCACGCATCACCGCTGAGCGCACCGCTGTTGAGGGGTCTGCCATCAAATTCATTCCGACTCCCGGTGATGTCACGGCCTTCAGCATCCCTGAAGGAGAAAATATCACGGTCATCAAGATGGTCGAGGCTGGCAAGCCGATCACCCCCTATTACGACTCGCTGATCGCGCAGGTTATTGCCACCGGTGAAAACCGGGACGATGCCGCGAATAAACTGCTTGCAGCCCTGGAGAGCACAGTGATCAAGGGGGTTCACACCAATATTCCCCTGCTCAAACGGGTCCTGAAAGACGAAACCTTCCGCAAGGGAGACTATAACACCCAGTATCTCAACGGGTTACTTGAACGTATCGACGTCCAGGAAATGATTGATGAGGGCGATGCGGCCTCCGACTCCGCCCAGGTGGCCCTCGACCGATCCGCTGTCGAGATCGAGGGCAGCAGCGAACTCAAAGTCATCTCACCCTCAACCGGGGTCTTCTACGATGCCTCATCCCCCAGCGAGCCACCCTTCGCCCCTATCGGCAAGGCGGTGGGGGCCGGAGACACCATTGGCCTGCTGGAGGCCATGAAGCTCTTCTCCCCCCTCTCGCTTAAAAACTGCAGCCCGGGGGGCAGCTTCTACGATCCTGAAAAGGAGTATGAAGTGGTTCGGGTCATTCCCACCCCTGGGCAGGCCGTCAACAAAGGAGATCTTCTTTTTGTCATTAAGGAGGCGGCCTGAGACTCTGCAAGACCCGTCCTTCCGGGCAGCCCGCGGCCACCCAGTCGGACCTAAATCTCGTTGACGATGGATTGGCCAGACATGGACTCCAATTTGTCTTGGCATAAAGTTCAGAATAGTTTTCTCGTATTAACAATCTGCTAACAACTAACTAACGAAAAAAGAAAAAGAGAGAATGAAAATGAAAAAATTAGCAGGAAAAATTGCTGTTGTCACTGGTGGTTCAAGAGGGATCGGCGCTTCCATTGCCAAAGAGCTTGGAAGAGAAGGCGCGACGGTGGTTATCAATTACAACCACAGCCACGAACAAGCTGAAGCAGTTGTGGAAGAAATCAATTCAATGGAAAGTTCGACCGTTGCGCTGCAAGCCCATTCAATCGGAAGCTCGGCCCTTGCGCTGCAAGAAGAGTCAATGGGAGGTGCCTCCATTGCGCTGCAAGCCGATATCTCAGACGCCGAAGCGACTAAAGTATTCATCGAAAAGGTTCTGGAGAGGTTCGGCAGGATCGATATTCTGGTTAACAATGCCGGAATCACCAGAGATAAGACTTTCAAGAAAATGTCTTATGACGAATGGCATAAAGTTATCGATACCAACCTGTCCTCGGCCTTCAACACCTGCAAAATTGCCCTTCCGTCCATGCTTGAACAAAAATACGGCCGGATTATTAATATCAGTTCGGTTATCGGACAAGCAGGCGGGTTCGGCCAAACAAACTATGCCGCCGCAAAAGCCGGCCTGATCGGTTTCTCCAAGTCCCTTGCTCTGGAAACGGCAAGAGCGGGTGTCACTGTCAATGCCATCTGCCCGGGGTTCATCGCCACGGAGATGGTTTGCGAGATGCCCGAGAAT
>JAAXQF010000033.1 GCA_012974435.1 Desulfuromonadales bacterium
CTCGTGGGCTCGGAGATGTGTATAAGAGACAGATTCAGCCCTGGTGGCCGTTCGTGCTTCGCTGGAACTGGTTAACGAGTCTTTTCCGGGGCTAATCCTGCGCGGCGGAGTGCATACCGGTCTGGTGCTCTGCGGAGACAATATTGAACAGCCAGACCAGCGCCGTGGATCCGGCCCAGCGATTGCGCAGTGCAATCGTGGAGGTCATGCCCCTCTTTTTGATCCCGCTTGCGGTTGTTGCTTCGCCAGCCAGGGTGATCCGTACGGCCCGGATGTCCGACAGGTCACTGATGGTCGTCGGATCTGCTGGTTCTGTCCCATCGTCCAGAAGGTAGCTGAAGGTCAGGCCACTGACTCCGCTCGCTACGATCTGGTTACCCGCGCCGCTATTGTTGTTGCGCACCAGGTCTGTGCCGACCAAGCTGTAAGTGATGGTGTTGGGGCTCTCGTCTGCCGCAGTTGCGCCAAGATATTGTGCGACGACATCTCCCTGCCGATAAACTATGCCAGTATCGAAGCCGGTCAGTTCCAGGGTGGTGCTGGTCGAGGCCGCAGTTAAAATCAGAATTTTCGAGAGCGGTTGCGAGGCGTTGGCTGGCCGGATGATGCGGACGGTATCGCCGATGGCGAGGTCGATTGGTTCCTTCAATGTTATCGACGGTACCGCTGTAACATTGGTTTCGACGTCGGCGGTGGTGGCGGTGCCGGTGGTTTTGAAATCGATGGCGATCTGGGCGACCTTGCGGCTGCCCGAGATGGTGTTGATGACGAGGGTGTTTATGCCCGCTGTAGCAATAGGGCTATCGCTGCTGCGGATCAGGAAGCCTGCCCAGCGCATGTCGCGGGTGATGCTTTCAAGCGCGACACGCTGATTCTGCTTCAGATCGACAACCTGCTCTTCGGTGTTGGCGGTACGCTGGGTTGAGAGGAAGACGCCAAAGATACCGGCCATGGCAATGCCGAAGATCGCGACCACGACCAGCAGCTCAAGTAGCGTGAAGCCACGCTGATCTGTTTTGTAAGGGTAAGAGTTCATTTTGTCCTCTTGAAGCTGGCCAGGTTATAGCGCGTCAGCCCGTCCCAGCCTGAAACCACCTCTGCGTCGATGCGGAGCATGCCAGGGATCGGAACATCGTTCGGCGGGGAACCAGGATAGTGCGTCACGGTATAGTTGATATTGTAGGTTCTGGTCGCCTCCCCCTCAACGACAGGGACTGCAATCGTGCCGGTATTCGGGCCGGGCAAGGCAAAAACCGGATCGGATTCGGGGCGAGCGGTCAATTCCTCGAGGGCGCCTTGCCCGGCGGCAATCGCCGTCGAACGAACGTTGGATTTAAAATTGGCCCGGATCGAGGTGATCTGCATGCTGGCGACGGCCAGCATCCCGACGGCAAAAATAGTCAGGGCGACCAGCAGTTCAACCAATGAAAATCCTTGTTGATTGCGGATAATTTTTTTCATCGCGCCTCTCTGGGCTGCAGTTAAAATTTCGGTGTCTGTCCGTCAACCTAGGTATGTAGCAAGAATCGCTCCTTTTCGGAGATGCGTGATAACTGACTGAAAATGCAGAATACTTGTCGCGGTTGAAGGGTTTCTGAAAACGATGGGTGCAAAGGTTGCACGGTTGGCCACGCAAATTTTGCATTCTCAGGCGAGGTCGTATTCCTTGATCTTGTAGAGGAGCGCCCTGAGGCTGATGTCGAGAAGTCTGGCCGCTTGAGTGCGATTGCCAGCGGTCGCAGCCAGTGCCTTGTGGATATACTCGATCTCGAGGCGGCGAGCCGCAACCTTTAGTGAAAAATCACCGTTTTCAGTGCGCGGATACTGGCGGCTCTCATCCGGGAGCAAGGGGAGTTCGAGTCGCTCGTCATGTGAAAAGATCAGAGCCTTCTCGATAAAATTACGCAGCTCGCGGACATTGCCGGGCCAGGAATATGTTTTCAGTTTTGCAGCGTCTTCCGCGGTCACTTCTGGGACACGTTTTCCCTCACGCAGCGAAAATTCACGCACAAATGCTTCCGCCAACAGGGGAATATCTTCACAGCGTTCGCGCAGTGGCGGCAGGTGGATGTCAATGACCGCAAGGCGGAAAAAGAGATCATTGCGAAAACGTTGTTGCTCGACAGCCCGTTTCAGATCGGTGCCACAGGCAGCAATCACCCGCGTATCGATCTTCTGGGTGCGAATTGAACCCACCGGTCGAATCTCCCCTTCCTGCAGCACCCGCAGCAGTTTCGGTTGGAGCTCGAGAGGGAGGTCTGCGATTTCGTCCAGAAACAGACTGCCGCCGCTGGCCGCTTCGAACAGCCCTTGCTTGTTGCGGTCGGCGCCGGTGAAGGACCCTTTGAGATGACCGAAGAGTTCACTTTCGAGTAAGCCGCGCGATATGGCGCTGCAGTTGATGGCCATGAAGGGGCCGCTGGCGCGGGGGCTTTCGCTGTGCAGCGCGCGGGCGATCAACTCCTTGCCGGTGCCGGTTTCGCCGGTGATCAGGACCGGCATGCTGGCTGCGGCGACCTTGTCGACCACTTCAAGAGCCTGCCGCATCGCCGCACTGGTGTGGATGATATCGGCGCGGCTGAAACTGCTCTCCTGCGCGGCCAGAACCTTTTTCAACTGGCGGTTCTCCAGTTCAAGCTGGGTGCGCTCTTCGGCCTTCTTGAGGGTCAACAGAATCTCATCGTTTTTGAAGGGCTTGGAGATATAGTCGTAGGCCCCGAGTTTGAGGCACTCGACCGCAGCGTCGATTCCGCCGTAGGCACTCATCATGATCAGGACCGCATTGCTGCTGCGCACTATGTCCTGCTTCAAAAACCCGAGTCCGCCCATACCCGGCATACGGATATCGCTCAGCACCAGATCGAAGCGTTCGGTCTGCATCAGGGTGAGGGCTGACTCGGCGTCAGTAGCATCTGTCAGGCGGTAACCCTGTTGTTCAAGCAGCAGGCGCAGCATGTGGCGCATCGAGGGCTCATCGTCGATCAGCAAGATATTGCGTAGCAAGGGGGTCGTCATGTTAGTTCCTCGATCGGTAAGCTGATAGTGAAGGTTGCGCCACCGCCAGGATTATTGGCGGCCTGCAGTTTGCCGCCGACATCGGTGATCATCCGGTGCGAGATGAACAGGCCGAGACCCCGCCCCTTGCCTGGAGGCTTGGAGGTGTAAAAGGGGTCGAAAAGCCGCGGGAGCAGTTCGCTGCGGATCCCGGCCCCCTGGTCTGAAATCTGTAACTGTAGAATCTTGTCCCGGACTTTTATACTCAACCGCAAGTGACTGTCTGGCGGGCTCGCATCCCGGGCATTGGTTAGCAGGTTGATAACGACCTGCTGAAGCCTTGAGCTGGCGATCCTGACGAATGGCAGGCTTACGGGAATTTGACAATCGATGGTGTACCTGGAGAATTCCTGCTGCTGGCCGAGTAACTTGATAGTTCGCTGGAGCGTCTCGACCAAATCGGTTTCATCTGTGGTGGTGTTGGTTGGGCGTGCATAGTCAAGCAGGTCTCGAACCAGAAGGTCGATGCGGGCGGCCTCGTGAGCAGCCCCGTGCAATATTTCGTCGAACCGAGACCCTGCTGAGCGTGATTTGAGTAGATCAAGATAGCCGATCAGAGCACCGAGCGGATTACCGATTTCATGTGCCATCCCCGCAGCCAAAATGCCGACCGACGCCAACTTTTCGGATGACACCAGCTCATCAAGTGTAACCTCTAGTTCATGATTAACTTTTTCGAGGCTGTGAATGTGGTTTTGGGATTCACTCCGACTCTGTTTTAAAGCCAGACTCATTCCATTAAAGCTCTGGGCCAGTTTCGCTATTTCACGGGGCCCCTCCAGAGGGATATGTTGCTCGAAATCTCCGCGAGCTATTAAGGCACTGGCTTGTTCAACATGTTGAATCGGGCGAACGATGGTACGTTCGAGCAGGTAGCTGCCGAAGACGATAAGAATGAGGCCACAGAGTGAGACGTAGAGCAGTATGTAATTGCGTGACTTGAAGGCTGAAGGGCGGATGTCATTGAGGGGAAAGCGCACCTGAATGGCGATCTGTCGGCGTGTTTGTTCGATTAGCGGCAGCGTGATCAGCAGGTGGGTCTGGCTCGCAAAGCTGGCATAATCACTCTCAATCACAGGCGAATCGGTGAGGATGGCCCGTTTGACTTGACGCTGTTTGGGCCAATTGAGATCTTCCGAGTGATTGACGCTGGCCAGGGTCTGCTGCAGATCCGCGATGGCAATCGCCTGTAGTTTTTGGACTGAAGGAAATTTGCTTTCCGCTTTTACTAGTCGGTTTAAGATTTCTTCTGCGGATGAAGAGGGGCCGATCGATTCGCTGAAAACCTGCAGCAGGGATAGATTCTGATCGATTCTCTGTAACAGCAGGTCCTGCTCGGATTGTTTCATCAACAGCAGGCTGACAAAAACAATAGCTGCGATCATCAGCAGCGACAACTGGATAACAATTTCACTGCGAAGCCCGAGTTGTCTGAACAAAACTTGAACTCCCTGGATGGGGGTATGGTTTATCCTGGCTATTCGTCGATAGTTTCAGTTTGGTTTGTTGTTCGACCGTGCGGATTGACGAAGTATAGCATCATTGAGACTGGCAAAGAATTGAATGGATGAGTAATCGACCATTCCTGGATTGTTTCGTAGCGTGTGGATAGGGTTCAGGTGCAGAAGCAGATCTATGTAATAAGAATCTTCCCCCTGAGGATGAGAATCTCAAACGACATAGAGGCTCTGACCGCGATTTGATGCGCCAGCGAGATCCTCTCTTCCAGCAGTTCTTTCTCGTCCTGGAAATAGAGGATTCCGATGAGGCGGTTTTTAATGATCAGGGGCACCAGCATGACAGTTTCAGGGACTTTGTTGGAGAAACACTGGAGTAATCTGATGTCCTGTTCTGTGGTTTGCGGAGCGCCGATATAGTAGCTCTTATTATCAACGACCTGGCAAATCAGCGATTTCTGGTCGAGAGCAACGGATAGCTGATTGAAGTTGAGTAGCGGTTTTCCGTTCAAGGTGGCATGCCAGCCGCTGGCGTGATTCCCCTTAACGGTCAAAATTGCCCCACAGTGAAATTCTTGCCCCATAAAGCTGAGCAGTGCCTGAGCGATGGTTTCCCGGTCCTTG
>JAAXQF010000205.1 GCA_012974435.1 Desulfuromonadales bacterium
GTCTGAAACATGTAAACAAACAGAGCAACAGATTAACAATCTGTTGCTCTAAGGATATCCTCTGATCTGCAACTTCAACAATTGAAACTATCCTTAACTTTGTCATCAACCTGATGCAGCAGAAACGCTGCATTTTTGTTTTTATTGCCAAGTCTAGGAGCTTGTCAAAGAGTTCAGGTACGGGTATTCTGGCCGTTCTAAAGTTAACAGATAAGGGAAGCACAAAATATGAGCGAAAAACTTCTTGTTGTTGATGACGAACGGATGATTCTTGAACTGACGTCTATGGTTCTGACCAGTCGAGGTTTCGATGTCTCTGTTGTTGATAACGCTCTTGATGCTTACGAGATGATAGAGCGCGAGCAGCCAGCATTGGTTCTGCTCGATTACATGATGCCGAAAGTGAATGGTCTCGATGCTCTGAAGGAGATTCGTAAGCGTTTCCCTGAGACTTATGTGATCATGTTTACTGGTAAGGGCAGCGAGGAAGTCGCTGTCGAGCTGATGAAGTCCGGCGCCTCAGACTATGTACTCAAGCCATTCAGTAACGCCAAACTGGTAGAGCGCATTGAGAACGTTCTGCGAATTCGTTCCATTGAACTCCATAACAAGGCACTGATTCAGGAGCAGGAGCGGCTTCTGGATGAAATTGAGAGTTGGAATCGTACCCTTGAAGAGCGCGTCGAACAGAAGACGGTAGAGCTGGAAATGGCTCATCACGAAGTGTTGTTGACCGAGAAGCTGGCGGCTCTTGGCCATCTCTCTGCCGGGATGGCCCACGAGATTCGCAATCCCCTGAATTCAATCAGCCTATTTGCCCAGGTGATATCTTCCGGTTTGGAAGATGAGCCTGAGATGAAATCCTACTCGGAGAAGATCATCAACGAGGTGGAGCGGATCGATGCGATCCTGGTTAAGCTTCTTTCGACCAGTAAACGCTCACATTTCCAACTGCGAACCATTCATATAGATCGTGTCATCACAACAAGCTTGCAACCATTTCTTGAACAGATGAATGTCCAGGACGTTACCCTGAAAACAGAGCTGGGAGAAAAGACCCCTTCCCTTCTGGCTGATGCCGATGAACTCGGGCAGATATTTTCCAACCTTTTCGCTAATGCGCTCTTCGAAATGAAGACGGGCGGAACCCTCTCCGTGACCCTTGAAAGTGACAATAAAGAGGCGTTGGTAACTGTCTCTGATACCGGTGGAGGTATCCCCGAAGAACATCTGAATAATATCTTCGATCCTTTCTTTACCACCAAAGATCGCGGCACCGGCTTCGGCCTTTCCGTGGTCTTGCGCATTGTCAAGACTTATGCCGGCCGTATTAACGTTGAAAGTAACTCTCAAGGCACGAGCTTCCAGATCTGGTTGCCCCTGGCATGATCTCTCTAACGAATAAGCGGAAATCATAATGGCGCTGTTGTTGCGTGACCTGACTCTTGATGTCTCGGATGATGAACAGAAGCTTCCCGCTGTGGCTGCACATTTCCTGGGGATTGATGCCAAGATTCTGAATAACTTCAGAATCGTCAGGCGTTCCATAGATGCACGTAAAAAGAGCCGCATCCTCAAAGTCTATACTGTCGAATTCTCCTGTTCAGATGAAGCTGGCCTGGTTGACAGAGTCGCCAGCAGTCGACTGGAGCAGTTGCCCGATAAAGCCGAGACTGTCCAACCCAGGGTGAAGGTTAAGCATCATGCGCTGGTGGTTGGCATGGGGCCTGCGGGTCTATTTGCAGCCAAGCGGCTTGCTGAATGCGGGGTTTCAGTCACGCTCATTGATCGTGGCAGACCCGTTGAACAGAGGGTTAAAGACGTTGAGAGCTTTTGGGCTTCCGCTCAATTTGATGCCGTCAGTAATGTTCAGTTTGGCGAGGGTGGGGCAGGGACCTTTTCCGATGGCAAGTTGACCACACGTCTGAACCATCCTCAACGTCTGTCGGTACTGCAGGCGTTGGTCGATTGTGGTGCTCCTGAAGATATTCTGATTGAAGCCCGTCCTCATGTTGGTACCGACCGCTTGCGCAAGGTTGTCATCAATTTCCGACAGCACCTGATCGACCTTGGTGTCACTGTACTCTTCGAGAAATGTCTGACCGACCTTGAACTTCATCAGGGGCGGGTCGTCGGAGCCGTTTTTAACGATGGAGAAACCCTTGCTTGTGATTCTCTGATTCTTGCACCCGGTCACAGCGCGCGTGATACCTACCTGATGCTGGACCGTAATGGTGTTCAGCTTGAGGCCAAAAGCTTTGCCGTCGGCGTGCGCGTTGAACATCCTGCCGAATTGATCAATCAGATACAGTATGGTGCTTTCGCTGATCGCTTGCCGGTCGCAGATTACGCGCTGCGTTATAATGACGACGAAAGCGGTCGGGGGGTCTATTCCTTCTGCATGTGCCCCGGCGGTGAGGTGATTAACGCAGCCTCCGAGGTCGATGGCCTGGTGGTTAATGGCATGAGCCGGATGGCGCGTAAAGGTGACTATTCCAACAGCGCTCTGGTGGTGACCGTGGGGCCACAGGACTGGGGTGAAGAAAAGCTCGGGGGGATGCATTTCCAACAGGAATGGGAGCGTAAGGCCTTCACCGCAGGCGGCGCTGGCTTCCTGGCTCCTGCACAGAACATGATGAGCTTTGTTGGTCAGGGGCAGGGAGCCCTGAAGTCCAGTTGTCGTCCAGGTGTTGTTGAATCAGAACTGCGTGAAGTCCTGCCCGATTTCGTGTATTCTGGACTCCGTCGCGCGTTGCCGCATTTTAATCGCAAAATGAAAGGTTTTCTGACCTCGGAAGCCGTGCTGATCGGTGTGGAAACCAGAACCTCGGCACCACTCAGGATTACCCGCAACGACCGGGGGGAGTCCGTGAGCCATCCGGGTCTTTACCCGACCGGTGAAGGAGCCGGCTATGCTGGAGGAATCATGAGTGCTGCGCTCGATGGCTTGCGTGCTGCCGATCAGGTTGTTCAATCGGTGCTTTAGCTACTCGAATTTCAAACCTATGCCAGGTAAAAGCAGGACCAGTTAAACCATTTATAAACGCAAAGACGCTAAGAAAAGCCAAGAAAGACGCAAAGGGTGATATTCTCGCTTTTTGAAGTGGTTTTCTTTGCGGGCTTTCTTTACCCCTTAGCGCCTTTGCGTTAATCCTTTGTTTGGGCTATAGAACCGAAATAGATAAGCACCACAGATAAAAAAGCGGGAGTTATTTTTTGAAGAAAGTTTTTGTTAAGGATATTCAAGAACGGGACCTGGTTTCGTCACCTTTCCTAGTCAGGGACAAAATCATCGGCATGGCTAAGAACGGCCGTCCCTATATGACCCTCAAACTGATGGATTGCTCTGGTGAAGTCGAGGGCCGTATCTGGGATCGTGTTGATGAATTTTCGGCACGTTTCGAAAAAGACGATTTTGTTCAGGTCTCGGGTAAGGCCAGTGTTTATATGGGCAAGATGCAGCTTATTGTTCAGGAGTTGGATAGACTGGAAGAGTCATCCATCGAGCTCGCTGATTTTCTGCCTGTCTCACGGCGGGACGTTGCCGAGATGGTCGATGAGTTAAGCTTGCTTGTAGAAGCCCTGACCGACCCGGACTTGAAAAGGCTGATGCAGGCGTTTCTGGCTGATGAAGCCTTTATGGCCGGTTATATGCGTGCGCCGGCGGCCAAAGCAATGCATCATGTCTATCTGGGCGGTCTGCTCGAACATTCGTTGGCGGTTGCTGCCCTTGCAAATGATATCAGCCAGCGTTATACCGAGATCAACCGTGACCTGCTGGTCGTTGGTGCTCTCCTGCATGATGTTGGCAAGGTGGTTGAACTGCGCTACCAACGCTCCTTCGAATACACGGACGCAGGTAAACTGCTGGGGCACATCATGATCGGCGTCGAACTGGTTGAGGAGAAGTTACGCTCTCTACACAACTTTCCACAGGAGTTGGCAATTCACCTGAAACATCTGTTGCTCTCGCATCACGGTCAATATGAATACGGCTCTCCAAAACGACCGAAAACCATGGAAGCTGTGATCCTGAACTTCATCGATGATCTGGACTCCAAGATTAATGGTGTGCAGACTCATATTGCCCGCGAGCCGGACAGTGAATCCTCATGGACTCAGTATCATCGCTTGTATGATCGTTATTTCTTCAAAGGGACACCGTCAACGCCGGCAGCTGAATCCGGAGATGCTGTGCCCGTAGAAAAACCAACCAAGGCTGTTGCTTCGGCTGAGAAGTCTCGCCACAGTCAGCCCCGAGCAAAATTCAGTAATACTCTGGGCGATCAACTCAAGGCTAAGAAGCTCGACCTGACAGAGGCCGAGGGACAGGATAATAAAGATGACTGAAGGACTTCTTGTACATCAACTGAGTGTTGGCCCATTGCAGGTCAACTGTTTTGTGGTCGCGTGTCAGAAAAACCGTGAGGCCATGGTTATTGACCCGGGTGAAGAGGGCCCCCGAATTCTGCATCTAGCTGAGAGCAATGGCTATAAAATCAGACAGGTTGTCAATACTCACGGCCACTTTGATCATATCGGCGCCAATCAAGCGGTGAAGGAAGCAACCGGCGCCGTTCTGATGATACATGAAGCTGATCTCCCATTGTTAAAGCACGCCAGGAGTTCAGCCCAGGCTTACGGCCTGACTGTGTCCCCGTCCCCCGATCCCGACAAATTCCTGAATGAGGGTGATGTCTTCTTGGTCGGTGAGCAGTCCTTCTCAATCTTTCATGTGCCCGGGCATTCCCCTGGCAGTATCTGCCTTTTAAGTGACGGCCACCTGTTCGTTGGCGATGTACTCTTTGCCGGTTCTATTGGCCGGACCGATCTTCCCGGAGGCGATTTTGATGCCCTGGTTGAAGGGGTGCGTGAAAAGCTCTTCAGGCTGCCCGCAGATACCATCGTGCACCCGGGTCATGGGCCCGATACCACGATCGGTCGTGAGAAACAGATGAATCCCTTTGTTGGAGATGGGGCTTAACCTTTTAGGCTAACGCATAACGCAAAGACGTAACGCAAAGACGCAAAGGTTAAAAACATGACGCAAAGAACATCTTTTCTCAACCAAATGTTTTCCCTTTGCGTCTTGGTTAGCCCTCTTAGCGTCTTTGCGTTAAAT
>JAAXQF010000363.1 GCA_012974435.1 Desulfuromonadales bacterium
CCAGAAGCCTGCCAGCTTTCGATCAGGTCTTCCAACTCAGTGTACGGGAAAGGCTCCATGGAGAGGACCGCCCCCTGGTGATGAGACTGCCCCGCCAGACGATCGAGGTCCTGCCGTGGCCGTTGCCGGACCGGAATCCCGCGTTCGCGGGCAATCTCTACCAGCTCTTCAACGCGTTGACCGCCCTGCTTTTCATCCACATAGAGTTCGAGAGGCTGGCGACGACCACGTAACCCCTCACGTACCGGGTGAATCCCGTAAAGATAATCGACTTTCACTGTTTCACGACCCTTCCAAGGCTGCTTGCATTTCGTCTAGAATCATCTGCGCCGCTGCCGCAGGATCACTCGCTGCAGAAATCGGGCGGCCAATGACCAGGTAATCGGCACCGGCACGCAGAGCATCACCAGGGGTTGTCACTCGCTTCTGATCATCCTGAGAAGCGAAGGTCGGTCGGACACCGGGAGTCACGATGGCAAAATCTTCGCCACAGGCCTCACGGATCAGGCCAACTTCTTTCGGCGAAGCGACCACGCCGTCCATGCCGGCGTCTTTCGCCAGTTTGGCCAGCTTCGGCACCATGACCTCGACGGGGCGATCAATGCCGACACCGCGCAAGGTCTCCTCGTTCGACGAAGTCAGTATGGTGACCGCAAGTAGAACCGGGCGATCAGGGTTGTCACGCGGACAGACCTTATCCACCTCGGCCACAAGCTTCGCCATCATTTCAAAACCACCCAGAGCATGGACGTTAAACATCTTCACACCGAGCCGCAAAGCCTCAAGACCGGCCATTGCCACGGTGTTCGGGATATCATGATACTTCAGGTCGAGAAACACATCCGCACCAGCATCCTGCACCAGGTTAACCACCTCGGGGCCGCACTTGGTAAAGAGCTGCTTGCCGATTTTGAAAACACCGACCTGACCTTGTAACTGCTCCACCCAGTTGCGGGCATCTTCAAGGTTGTCGACATCAAGAGCGAAGATCAGTTTCTGCTTGGCATTATCAGTCATCACGTTGTCCTATCAAATCCTGTACACGCTGCGACACTTCCTGAACTCGTTTGATCAGTTCAGCAGAATCGGCAGCACCGAGTTCACGCCGGGCGGCGATACACTCCATATAAATCAGTTCACTTAAAGACTCGGAAAGCAGACGCAGCTTGTCGCCTTCTTCAAGGCCGGCGAGGTTGGCCAGCACTCGGCCGCCATCAACAGAGCCATCATCCTTGAGAGTGGTTTGTCTGAAGACATAAGAGAAGGGTTGCGGCAGGTCACGCATAAAGCAGGAGACCTCCTCACGAAACTGCGGGTTCTTGGCCGACACCACTTTGTGCATGGCAACCAGCACGCCGTTGAAGATATTAACGACCTCACCAAGCACGCCCTCCACTTTCACAGTCGGAGCTTCTTCCATGGAGACGACACCGCGCTCAACCAGCTGGCTCAACAGTTTTATGGCATCGAACTCACCGGAACCGGAACGACGCAACAGCTCCTTGACACTGCCGACACCGGCCTGAATCATGGCGACCATCTTCTGCGAGACGCTATCGAGATCGTTGGGGACCTTGTCTGTCGCCACCGGAATGGCATCGAGGGATTTGACCTTATGCATGTAGAGAGCGCGCTCATCAACCCGGCGCAAGCCCTCCATAATCAGGTTCTGGGTGTTCATGGAGAGGCTAACCACCTCGTCTTCAGCGAGGGGTTTATCAATAAAAACGAACGAGCCTTCCTGAAAGGCAAACAGGTTATAAACGATAGTTTCAACCTGATTTTTGGTTGCAGCCCAGAGATCCTTGGCGTCGATCACCTGCTGGTCAACCAGGATCTTTCCAAGAGGCAGCTCGCCGTTGGCAAATTGACGCGCCCCCTGCAGGGTTTCTCGATCAAATTTACCGAGGCTGTAGAGGATTTCACCGATCTCTTCTTCCGGAAAAGTGCTCACCGCATAAACGATCTCGCCGTTCTGGAAGCAAAGGGTCTTATTCCCTCCGGCAAGCAGGAAATGCAGCATGCCGGATTTGCGAAACATATTGAAGAAGGAGAGCAGATCAACGATCCCACCTGCATTCAGAAGTCCGGTCATTAAGACCTTGTCAGCACCGGTTGTGGTTTCCAACAGCAGGTGATTGGTAGAATAGGATGACAACCGCAAGTGTTGGGCCTCCAGCATTCTCGCAACAGCGGGTGGCAGCGTCAGCTTGCCACCTTTTTCAATTCGGATTTCACTCATAGTGGCCTATCCTCTCCTACTCGGCAGCGAGTGCAATGCGAACCTGTTCAGCGACTTTTTGGGCGGCACCTTCGATCGGCAGCATGACACGCTCTCCGGCGCGGCGTTCCTGCAGCTCAAAGGACTGCTCTTTCAAACCGCGAGCACCAACATTAACACGCAGCGGGATACCGAGCAGATCGGCATCCTTGAACTTGCTGCCAGGACGCTCGTCTCGATCATCGAGGAGGACCTCAATGCCTTCTGCCAGAAGATCCTGGTAAAGCTTCTCACCTGCGGCAAAGACCTCTTCGTCCTTCGGATTGAGCATGGTGACGATCACCTGGAACGGGGCCAAGGGCATCGGCCAAATAATGCCGTTATCATCATGATTCTGCTCAATGGCGGCCGCGGCCGTACGACCGACCCCGATCCCGTAACAGCCCATGATAATCTCTTTGGCCACACCGTCCGCATCAAGGAAGGTAGCCTTCATCGCCTCGGAATATTTGGTGCCCAACTTGAAGATGTGTCCGACCTCTATGCCTCGGGTGTTCGAGTAACGCCCCCCGCAATGTGTGCAGGTATCCCCATCGGCAGCATTACGCAAATCGGCGAATTGCTTGACCTGGAAATCGCGCTCCAGGTTAACACCTTCCAGGTGTATATCCTTCTCGTTGCCGCCGACACCCATGTTGCGCATGTATTTGACGGCATTATCAGCGTAGAGCGACACCTTCAATCCAATGGGACCAGAGAAACCGACCGGGCCGCTGGTTGCCTTGGCAATCTGTTCCGGGGTCGCCAACTCAACGACCGAAGCACCGAGCAGATTCTTCACCTTCGCCTCATTCATCTCGTGATCCCCCCGGATCAGTACCGCCACCGGCTCATCATCAACGATGACCAACATCGTTTTAACGATTTGGCTCGGCTTAAGGTCGAGCATCACCGAAACATCGGCCACCGAGTGAGCACCCTTGGTGACCACCCGCTCGACCTCGTTCATCGGCGCCTGCGACATCTCGCCTTTGTCGATAACCACCGCTTTTTCAATATTGGCCGAGTATTCACAAGACTCGCAGCTAATCACCACGTCCTCACCGGTGTCGGCCAGCACCATGAACTCATGGCTGAAAGAACCGCCGATAGCTCCTGAGTCCGCCTCGACCATGCGGTACTTAAGACCACAACGTTCGAAGATACGGCAGTAAGCCTTGCGCATCTTCTCGTAGCTGGCGTTGGCACCTTCATCAGTCGCATCAAAAGAGTAGGCGTCTTTCATAATGAACTCGCGGCCACGCATCAGGCCGAAACGGGGGCGGACTTCATCACGGAACTTGGTCTGGATCTGGTAAAGGTTAACCGGCAATTGACGGTAGGAGTTGACCGTGCCACGCACTATCTCAGTAACGACTTCTTCGTGGGTGGGTCCAATGCAGAATTCAGTCTCTTTGCGGTCTTTCAAACGCAGCAACTCTTTGCCGTACTGTTGCCAACGACCCGACTGTTCCCAGAGATCGGCAGGACAAACAGCTGGCATCAGGATCTCAATCGCACCGGCTTTGTTCATCTCTTCACGAACGATATTCTCGACCTTGCGGATGACCCGAAGGCCCAGTGGCAGGTAATCGTAGATCCCTGCGGCGACCTTGCGGATCATGCCCGCACGGGACATCAGTTGGTGACTGACGACTTCGGCGTCGCCAGGAGTTTCTTTCAACGTCGGCAAAAAATACTGGGAATAACGCATTTGATATCCTCTTAAATAATATAATGGCCCCCTCCAGGAACTGAAAAGGGCCTATGAAATTAGCTTATTTTCTGGGGGATTGCAAGGAATGTTGACGGCTTAATGGCCTTGCTGTGCAGCTAGGAGCAAAGCCTCTTCAACCAGGGCGTCGGCAAGCTCATCCTGCGGCACCTTGCGAATCACCTCACCTTTACGGAAGAGCAACCCCTGCCCTTTACCGCCGGCGATACCAAGGTCCGCTTCACGCGCCTCGCCGGGACCATTCACCACGCACCCCATCACCGCAATGCTGATTTTGCATGGCAGGTCGTGCAGGCGTTGTTCGACTTCTTCAGCAATCTGGATCAAGTCAATCTGGCAACGCCCACAGGTCGGGCAACTGATGAAGACTGGTCCGCGCTCACGCAGTTCAAGGCTCTTGAGAATCTCCCAGCCGACCCGCACCTCTTCAACCGGGTCCCCGGTGAGCGACACCCGTAAAGTATCACCAATACCATCGTAAAGCAGAGCGCCGAGGCCCACAGCGCTCTTGATCGTGCCGCTCCAGGTGGTACCGGCTTCAGTCACGCCAATATGCAGAGGGTAATCGACCTGTGCAGAGAGCAGACGATAGGCTGCAACTGTACGACGCACGTCAGAGGACTTAAGGCTGACTTTGATCTCCTGGTAATTCAGTTCTTCCAGGATACGAATGTGACCAAGAGCACTCTCTACCATCGCTTCGGCGGTTGGATGTCCGTGCTTCTCGAGCAATTCTTTTTCAAGAGAGCCGGCGTTCACACCGATACGAATCGGCACGGAACGATCGACACAGGCTTTAACGACTTCTTCGACCTTCCAACGCTCGCCGATATTTCCCGGATTCAAACGCAACCCATCCACCCCGGCTTCCAGCGACATCAATGCCAGCCGATAATCGAAATGGATATCGGCGATCATGGGGATACGGCTTTGCTTGCAAATTGGAGCAAGAGCTTCTGCAGCGGCTTCGTCAGGGACAGCACAACGTACGATTTCACAACCGGCCGTGGCCAGGGCTTCAACCTGCGCGGAGGTCGCCGTCACATCCCGGGTATCGGTATTACACATCGACTGAACCGAAACCGGCGCGGCGCCGCCGACCGCCACTGAAC
>JAAXQF010000514.1 GCA_012974435.1 Desulfuromonadales bacterium
AGATGTGTATAAGAGACAGGGCATGACCACAACCAGGACACTCCACTAATAACCAGGTTACCTGAGTTTGTGAATTTTTATGATTCTGTATTCAACAGTTTTTCACCTTCTGGGACAGTGCAATACAAACTATCGACTCTATGAAGAGGGGGTAAAATGGACATACAGCTAGATCCCTTGTCGGCACAAAGACTCGATCAAGCCAAGTGGGCGTACACCACCCGCCGCATTAATCAGCAACAACCGATGCAACTGCTCCATGGTTCACTTTGCCCGGAAGCTGGCGATCTGGTACTGGCCCGTGTTGAAGAGTTGGGACAACATAAACGACTGGAGTTGGTCAGCAGCCGGAGAGCCACGCTCTTTGAGGGCGATGAAATCGTTGTCGCCTACGGCAACCGCTACGCACCCGACCAATTTGAAGGAATCGTCCCCGACCATCTCGGCGCCTGTCGTCTGGTAGCCGCCGGCGGCGTTGCTGCGCGTCTGCTGAACCGTCACGACAAAGTCAAATCGGCAACCCGTATCACCCCGCTCGGATTGCTCGCAGACCAGAGCGGACAGCGTATCAACCTGAGCAGAGAGCGTTTGCCGAAAGCTGACCAAATCGAGACCAAGCCCCTGGTCCTTGTTGTTGCAGGGACATCGATGAATTCTGGCAAGACAACGGCCTGCGCCAACCTGATCAAAGGCTTTGTGCGCCAGAAGATCAAGGTGGCCGCTGCAAAGCTCACCGGCACAGGTGCCGGAGCCGACTATCGCGCCCTGGTTGATGCAGGAGCCCGACCGGTTTTCGACTTTGTCGACGCCGGTTATGTTTCTACCTACCAGGTTAACCGTGACGTACTACTCGATATCGTGATGACCCTCGGCTCCCAGATGGCGATGGCTCAACCGGACGTCATCATCGTTGAGGTTGCCGACGGACTCCTGCAACGGGAAACCTCATGGCTTTTTAACACCCCGGTATTTACCAACTGGGTGGACGGCGTCATCTTTGCCGCCAACGACGCCCTTGGAGCCCAGGCCGGAATCTCCTGGCTGACAGCACGCCAGCTACCGGTCTTTGCTATCACCGGGGTGCTCACGTCATCGCCATTGGCCAGCCGTGAGGCAGAAGACATCTGTGGCCTTCCGGTCTACCACACCGGGGCACTGGCACGGCCCAGCGTCTCTCAATACCTTTATAAATGCCTGGAGTACAGGCGACTGAACCAGTCAGACGTTGAGAAGGAGTCTGAATGAATCGATTGCCTGCCATATTCTCGTCAACCAGGCAGCGGCTCTTTCTACGCCTCATAGCCAATGGCACCCTGCAGGCAGCAACCATTATCGGTTCCATGTTATTGGTCAGGCACGCCTTTGATGTCATGCTCAATCCGGAGTTTGATGACCCCGAAGTGCACATGTTTGATTTATCGCAAGTCTGGGAGATCGCTTTCTTCGCTCTGGGCCTGATGGGGTGCACCGGCTTCGCGGCCTGGCTGGGCTTTACCGAAAGGATTGATGCCGAGCGCCTCGGACAGGCATACATTCATCAGGTACGTCTGACTGTTTTCAAAACAATGAGCCAATTTTCGCCACGGGCATTAAGCGACCGCAGCACCGGGGCATCGATGCTGCGCTTTGTCAGTGATCTCTCGGCGATCAGGCGCTGGATCAGTCTTGGCCTGGCCCGCATCGTCGTCTCTGTAATCGTCACACTGATTTCCATTAGCGTCCTGGCCTATCTGGACCTGTACCTGGCAATCAGTGCGATGGGGATTTTATCCCTTGGCCTCGCATGGAATCTCAAGATGGGACCCTACATGCACCAGGTGATTACCGAAGCGCGCAGCCGACGTGGCTACCTGGCCGGAAACATCAATGAAAAGATTCGTTCTTACATTGTCATTCAGGCTTTTAACCAACGTCGGCGTGAAAGGCGGCGATTCAGCAAGCAAAGCAAACGCTTGAGTGAAGCGATGGTTGCACGTGCCGGGGCTTCTGCAGGGATGAGGATTGTCAACGAAGGCGCGACCGCCCTCTCCATGGCAGCCATCCTCTCCCTTGGTGCCCTGGAAGTGTTTCGCAACATGACCACCGCCGGGAATGTGGTTGCCGCCATGGCAGTGGTCGGCTTCCTTTCCACGGCCTTTCGCGATCTCGGCAGAACCCATGAATATTTGCAGGCTTATAAAGTTTCGAAAAAGAAAATTCTTGATTTTATGGACACCAAACAACTTCGTGGACGGTCGTCAAAGCTGCCGGCCCTGCAGATCAGCAAGGGCGAGATAGAGATTCAAAAAATTCGCGTTCGGGGGAGCTTGAAAACCCTGTCAGGAACCATTTCAGGAGGCACCATACTGGCTTTGATCGGCGACAATGGTGCCGGCAAATCGACCCTGCTGCAGGTGATTGCCCGGCTCGTTGACCCGGACCGGGGCAAGGTGCTGATTGATGGACAAGATATTCGACGCTGCAACCTGGACTCCGTTCGAGAAGCGATCGGCATTGTCAGCCCCGATCTGCCATTGCTCAAAGGTTCCATTCGCTTCAACCTGCTCTACCGTAAACCCGATGCCTCGCCCGAAGAGATCAACCGGGTGAAGCAACTCTGCAAAATTGACGACCTGCTCGCTCAATTCCCCAACGGGGAGGCTTTTCGCATCAAAGAAGGCGGCGAGAACCTCTCCCTTGGCCAGCGTCACAAACTGGCCCTCGCCCGCGCCTTGCTCGGACAACCATCCATTCTGATTGTTGATGAAATCGATGCCAGCCTGGATCGGATGGCCGTTAAGGTGTTCGCCGACGTCATCGAAGCTTTTCCCGGAACAGTGCTGATGGTCAGCCGCTTTGCAGATCGACTGGCGTTGGCTGATGACTATTGGTACCTGGAAGGCGGAAAGCTGGCGTCTGTTGTAAAAAACAACAGGAAACCTGATAAACGACCATGTCTCACCCTGTATCAAGGGACAGACGCGGAAGAAACAGGCCAGGGCCTGAAGTAACATTTCAATACACACGTTCTCGACAAGGGGGTTTTCACATGACCAGCGCCTTACAACCAGGAATAATCCACCGACGATCGATCGAGGGTCTGTCGCAGATGGAATATTTTATCTATGTTCCGGTAACGAAGCCCGATAGCAATAAGGTCCTCTACACGATCCACGGCATCTCAAGAAATGCCGAAGAGCATGTTCAGCGTTTCATCGGTCAGGCGGATCGCAACGGCGTAACGATTGTTGCACCGCTCTTCACCAAGCAGCACTTCCCTCGCTACCAGAGGCTTGGCAAGTCGGCGCAACTGGAACGTGCCGACATGGCCTTCGACCATGTTTTACAGGATGTTCAGAAATGGCTGGATGTTCCACCGGCACCGATGCGGCTGTTCGGTTTCTCCGGCGGCGCGCAGTTCGTACATCGCTACGCCATGTTCTATCCCCGACGTGTCAAGCGCATGGTGCTGACAGCCCCAGGATGGTACACTTTTCCAGACCCCGACCGTAAATACCCCTATGGCTTGAAATCAACCAAAGAATGGCCCAAGTTGATTTTCCCTTTGGAAGATTTTCTAAAAATCCCAACCCTGGTCATGGTTGGAGAGGTGGACGATCTGCGCGACAAAGATCTTAACAAGGTTCGCGAGATCGATTCATTTCAGGGATTGAATCGCATTGAGAGGGCAGAACGATGGGTCAACGCAAATCGCAATATGGCCCGATCCTACGATGTTGGTGCAGATTTCCAGTTGGAAACGGTAGCGAATGCCAGCCATGCTTACGAGAGTTACATGGCTCACCCACCTTTCTCTGACCAGGTGTTTGATTTTCTCTTTGAGGATTACAAAGAAAGATAGGGGTCGGCCCCAAGAGTCAAAAGTCCAGGGTTGCACCCCCTGACGTCGCCTTACTCTTTTTGCTCGTACAAAATGAGTAAGCAGAAAAATGCGCCCCAATGCCTGTTTAATTATGTGGGACACAATACGAAACCCATTGTCCTGGTAATTAAACTCACGGAGCCGAAAAGATGAACGTCGGCAGTGCAAAAGCTCGGCTAGGTCTCAAACAGTTCGCCCTGCTGATCGATGTTAATCCATTCGTCACCGGCTGCGGCAACAGGGGAGACAAAACAGTCAAAATGGCAGACAAAAGCAAAAGCTTTGTCGCTGTTTGATTGCATGGCGCGAGGGAACAGTTATTTAAAACTCTTTCCGAGTGTGAAGTTTCGGTAAGAGACACTGTGCTTATGGCGACCATTTTTCTGTACAATATACTTCTTAATCGCACCATCTTCCTCGACGATGACCCGGCATTTTTCTTCCAGACTCTCCATCTGCAGGCACATCCTGGCGTTCTTTGTAACCCGCCACTTGCCGTATCGTTTTGCTCCATCACGACGTTGTTCAAGAGTACCATCAGGATTGTAATAGGTCTGACTGACGCGACCCTTGCTTGCAGTCACCGACTCAACTGTCTGCCCGGAGAATAGTTTGACAACCTTTTTACGTTTCATAGTCCCTTCGGGTAAAAGTGGGCTATTAGATTCTGCGGCCAACTTCTCACCATCGAGAAACTTTGTATAGGTCATCTCATAGCGGTGGTTGCCATCTTTTTTTACGGCATACTGCCGATACTCTTGGCCCTGCTTCACAATAATCCTACAATCACGACCGGCCCCCTTCAATTCGGTACAAAGGCGACCATCTTCCCTGACCTCCCATGTGCCAGCTCGTTGCCAACCATCACGCACCCGTTGCAGTTTGCCATCCTTGCCGAAAAAAAAGACCATGTCGCGATCTTTGCCTTCAACCATAGCCGCGACAGTTTTTCCCTGCACAAGCTGATTAATTTGCGAAGCAGTTAAAACGCCTTGCGGTAATGAAATTTCGGATTTGTCGGCCACGGCAAAAGAGGTTAAGGAGAAAAACACACTAGCTATAGAGATGGTAATAATAACAGCAATAAAATTGAAACGAGTCATTTTGGCCCCCTGCATTATTAATGAGTTAAATCCTTGCAATAGGATGATTCTACCATAACCTCGTCATTGTCAATTGGGCTGTTAGCTAATC
>JAAXQF010000204.1 GCA_012974435.1 Desulfuromonadales bacterium
AGATGTGTATAAGAGACAGCTTAAAGGAAGTGTGGAGAAAAAAATCAGAGCGCAAGGAAGCGAATTAATTGAAAAAGGGCAATTCGGAGAACTGTGTGACGGGATCGATTTCTGCCACAGGTTAGAAGTTACTGAAGGGGTGTAACAGGGACATCGTAGGTCTGAGCATCAATTTTAAAAACCACTTTATCAGAGTGGATTTCCTGCACTACGGCAGAGTCAACAAAGGTACCGATCATGACCGGCAAATCATTGACGACGGCCATGCTGTTAGCGGGGTCATCATAATAGAAGGTCTCTGAGACCTTGAGCAGAACACCCTCGGGCAACGCTTTGGGTTTCACAACCAACGGCTCAGGTATTGATGTTTTGGCTATGTTCGTTGTCACGCTGTCAGACAAAACTACTTCTGGAAGCGGGGCCTTTCTCTCAGGAACAATCTTTGGCTCCTGTTTTTTCGGCTCAGCCTGGGTAGAGATCACCGACATAGCTTCCACAGGCATAATCACTTCACGGACCTTAACGGTTTCTGCAACAGGCTCAGTGATTGGCTCTTGAACAGAAATTGGTTGTGGCTTTTTTGAAGAAGGTTCCAACATCTCCTCCTTAGCCACGACCGCAGGCGGAACGGCCTGTTTGCTTTCAACGGCAGTAACCATAGGCTGTTGCTGAGATTGGATCGCAATATCATGGGTGTCTGAAGAAAACCAGAGACCAAAGAGGCTGACACATACAGCGCCGAGTGCGATGCCGGCGACTAACGGTAGATAAGGCCGTGCCTTCTTACCGGAATTGCCCTGATCCATCCTCAGATCCGGCGCCGCGTGATTTGTGACGCGTTTCTCTTCTTCTATTTTTCGCAGAGCCTTAAGAATAGAGCTCATCTGATATTTTCCTCATAGTCCTCAAGAAAGACTGGGCATCTTGTAGGTACCGGCCAGTTGGTAAAGAAGAATCAAAGTTCTGGGACCAACCAGACCATCAACAATCAGGCCGTGCTGACGTTGAAAGCCCTTAACGCACTGAATACTGGAAGGATCAAAACGACCACTGGTCGAGACCTCAGCACAACCCGAAAGCCCGAGCAGGTACTGCAGCCGGCGAACATTTTCTCCTTTGACACCGGGAACAGCGACATAGCCAATCGATGCAAAATCAACCCATGGGACCAGGGCCATCTTCATCCCCAGGCTGTTCAATTCTGCGGCACTCAAAGTGTCGCGACCCTGGTATACCGGTGCGATCGACCACATCCCTTCTTCCGCCCGTCCGAGGACAGCAAGATAACCGCCGCCCTTCTCTTCTGGTAAAGGCAAAAGCAGAGGCACATTGAATTTGCTCAGGATTTCAAAATCGCCTGCGAGGCGTGCGAGCATGAAACCACGCAAACTGAAGACTTCATCGAAATCAAAGCCCCGGGAAGAGAAGTCCTTTGGCAGAGGAGCAATATCCCAAGTGGCAAAAAGAGCGTTGCAGGAAGCGATCAGGCTGTCTGGACCAGAGATTTCAGGAGTTTCTAGAGAAGCTGTATTTTGCGTAACAGGCTCGACCTTGGCGGTGGTTTTCTGTTCAACGACCTGAGCAGGCTGAGTTTGAACAAGAGCTTCCTCCGGATCGTTACTGAATGGCGACATAAGGAAGAAACCAATCAACATGACCAACACAGCGGCAGCGGCAAAAGTTAGAGCCTTCCATGGCATCTCAAAGTTCCTTTGAGCCCCCTCACCCATTCCGGCCAGCTCTTTAACAGCCTGGTTGACATCACGAGCAGAAATAACGCCACGCTCTTCGGAATAAGCAGTCAGCAGAGAACGGTCACAGATCAGGTTCACCCGGCGCGGGATACCACCAGAGCTAGCAAACACTCGCTTCAACGCTGCGGCAGAAAACAGGTTGCCATCGGGACGGCCTGCAATGTTGAGACGATGCAGGACATACGAAGCAGTCTCTTCATGATTGAGTGGACGCAGCTGGTAACGTACGGCAATGCGCTGATTCAACTGGCGCAGGCTGTGATCGCTCAGATGGTGGCGCAGCTCAGGCTGTCCAACAAGGACAATCTGGATCAGCTTGTCATCCTCCGTCTCGAGATTCGAAAGCAAGCGGATCTGCTCAAGCACCTCGCCTGAAAGGTTCTGCGCTTCATCAATGACCAGAACTGGAGTCCGTCCGGCTTCATTCTCTGCGAGAAGGAATGCATTCAGAGTATGAATCAGGTCAGGGTTACTGGCACCAACGTCATCAACACCGAATTCGCGGTTAATGTTGCGTAACAGCTCAAAAGCCGTCAGCTTCGGGTTAAAGATGAAGGCAACCCGGTATTTGCTATCGTCCAGATGCGAAAGCAAGGTTCGCAGGATGGTGGTTTTTCCGGTACCAACCTCACCGGTCACCTCTACGAAACCAGCACGGCTTTCGATGCCATAAATCAGGTGAGCGTAGACTTCATTGTGGGTTTTGCTCAGAAAGAGAAAACGAGGGTTCGGGCTTAGAGCAAAAGGTTTTTCTTTTAAGGCAAAAAAAGATTCATACATGGATCGACTATCCCCCGAAAAAAGTCATTTAACACAGGAGCTTAAAAAAGCTATTTATTTCCATAAATTGCATAATTTTGCAAGTTATTCCTCAACAAAACAAAAGCTGACATTACTTGTCGTGGACAAGGAAACGTCCTCTGAGTGTGTTATGATTCAAACTTAAAATGATTGCTTGTGACCTCTATTTTCTCATGCTAGCAGCCTGTCGGACAATCAGGGCTGAAGCGAAAATTTGGTCGTTTGAGATCAGATTTTGGCTCATTTGAGAGTAATAGCCGTAGCTATTGGTCGAAAGGAGCTGAGATATGGGCCAAACGAACGAATTTGCAGTCAGTTTATTGATTGTCCGACAGGCTGCTAACAAGCACCAATAAATAGCAACGGTTTATCTAATCACGATCTGAGGCACACAATGAAAGACTGGAGACGCTACACAGAGATACCACGCATCGCCTACTTCTCAATGGAAATAGGCTTAACCACAGAAATTCCAACCTATAGTGGCGGTCTGGGTGTGTTGGCAGGAGACACGATAAAGAGCGCTGCAGATTTAAAGCTACCGCTGGTCGCCGTCACGCTGATCAGTCGCAAGGGCTACTTTAAACAAACCTTCGATAATGACGGCTGGCAACAGGAGAGTTCTGTCGATTGGAAGCCTGAGGATTTACTTGAACTCCTGCCAGTTAAGACCTTGGTAAATATAGAAAATAGAGATGTTAAGGTGCAGGCATGGCTGTATCGAGTTAAAAGCCCTACCGGCGGTGAGTTGCCAGTCTTGTTCCTGGATACAGACATCCCCGGCAACGAGCCTGAAGACAGGAAGATAACCGACCACCTCTATGGCGGCGACAAGGCTTACAGGTTGAAGCAGGAGATCGTTCTCGGCATCGGCGGTGCAAGGCTTCTGCAGATACTTGGCTTCCAGGTCCGCAAATATCACTTGAACGAAGGACACGCCAGCCTGCTGACCCTTGAGCTACTTAACCACCACCGCCTCCCCGTCGAAGATTCATGGGACGAAAAAGCTTCATGGAATACGCAACATGTTCAGGAAAAATGCGTTTTCACGACTCATACGCCCGTAGAAGCAGGCCACGACCGCTTTTCCTACGAAACGGTTACCCAGGTTATGGGTGAAGTCATTCCTTTGCCGTTACTGAAGAAACTTGGCGGTGAAGACGAACTCAATATGACGCTTTTGGCCCTGAACCTGTCGCATTTCGTCAACGGGGTCGCAAAAAAACACGGAGAGGTCTCCCAGGCCCTCTTCCCCGGTTTTAAAATTCACGCAATCACTAACGGCGTCCATCCTTTCACATGGACCTCACCCTACTTGATGAGCCTTTACGACAAATACCTGCCGGGCTGGGCGGTTGAACCGGAGCTGCTGGTCAGAGTTGACATCATCCCCGACAAGGAACTCAGGGAGGCACACGCCGGCGCCAAGGCTTACCTCTTCCAATATATAGAAGAAACCACCGGCACCATCCTGGACCCAGACGTTCTCACTATCGGCTTTGCGCGTAGAGCGACTGCCTACAAACGCGCCAACATGATCTTTACTGACCCGGATCGTCTCCTTAAGCTCGGCGACGGCAAATTGCAACTTGTTTTCGGCGGCAAAGCACACCCGCACGACGACTTTGGCAAGCAGATGATCAAGGAGATCCGTCAACAGGCAGAGTTCTTTGGCGACAGGCTCAAGATTGTTTATCTGCCTAATTACAACATGGACGTCGCAAGCCGGCTGATTCCGGGGGTTGATGTCTGGCTGAACAACCCGTTAAGGCCACTCGAGGCCTCTGGTACCAGTGGCATGAAGGCAGCGCTGAACGGTGTGCCCAACTTCAGTGTTCTGGATGGCTGGTGGATTGAAGGGCATATTGAAGGAGTAACAGGATGGTCTATCGGCCCGCCTCCAACGGAAACAAGCACAGATGTCAACCATTCTGACGAAGACGTTCAGGATCTCTACAAAAAGCTCGAGGAGATGATTATTCCGCTCTACTACAACAATAGTAAAGGATGGACTAAAGTACAGAAAAATGCGATCGGCAAGAATGCATATTACTTCAACACGCATGTCATGATGAGACGTTATGTTACAGAGGCATACCTGAGATAGATTTAAACTTATTTGGTTATCCACTTTACTCAAGTTAGGCTCTGCTTGGTTCATTACGTTTCGTTACGTAGACAAACACGGACAGCAACAAGACAAAGACAAAACCGGCCTCACGCAGAGACTCGGAGAGCGCAAAGAAAGACTGCTCATGGGCAAGCTTTATTGTTTATTTCTTACTCTGCGCTCTCTGCGTCTCAAGAGAGCAAAGCGAACGGGCATGAGTGAGGTCGTTTGCTTTTCCCGTTTCACGTTTTCCGATGTTTTACTGGAGCGAAATAGATAACCAGGAATTATTATGAAATTCAACAGAACCCACTTCGTTATCCTGGTTGCCATTTTTGTTTCACTCTTCGTTCTGCGTGCCATATCCAATAA
>JAAXQF010000212.1 GCA_012974435.1 Desulfuromonadales bacterium
GACCAGGTCCAAGAAGTAGTGGCCGTTGCTGCCTACCTGTGCTTCAAAGTCAGCTGGGCCGCGCAGGCTGCTGCGCATGTTGCGGTAGGCGTATACGTATGCACCGGTTGCGGAGGAGTTGGTGCTGTCAGTGACCTGGCCGTTGATGCCGGTCTGGTCTTCTGCAGTGCCCTGCTTGCGAACAGCTATCTGCTCGCCAGGTGTCGTGCAGGAGCAGAGGAAAGTGATCAGGAGTGTGCATAAATATGTAGGAACGAAGCGCATAAAATCTCTACTCTGGGAGAAATTCAAGGAAGTGGAGCAATATTTATTGTTCCTGTGGAGTTCAGCAACCCGGAAGTTCCCCCGGTGTTCCCCTGATTGTAGAGCAAGTTCTCTGCATCGGTATAAGTTGTCGTATTGTAGAGAGTCAGCGAGCCTGCAGCGCTGTTATTCAAGTCAAAACCGTAGTCAGGTATCGAAATTGAACCGTTATCTGTCTCGTTGTTAAGTAGATAAAGGCTCAGTGAGCCACTCTCAGAGAGCTTCTGTGCTTGTCGCGTATTGTTCAAGGAAATCTAGTCCGTTCGTGCTCAGAAGGAGTTCCTGATATCCTTGAACAAGCTGTTCTCTCAATGAGCTGGACAGGTTTACTCGTGCCGCTAAGACTATCTGTGCTTGTTCTGATTCGTTCGATATTTGCAGTGTTGCAAGTGCGATGAGGCTTCCCTTGGGTTGCTGGTCGTACGTTTCCTGCGAGATCAGAGCTGCGTCCAATTTGTTGAACTTCATGAGCATACTGAGCAATGTTGTCTTGCTGGAGTAACTGTGAACGGCAACTTTATCGCCAAAAGCACGGTCAATCTGCTTGGCCAGATCACGGTTCTGCACAGAGGCTTGCCCTGTGCCTTGCGAAAAACTGACACCAAGCAAGGCGCGTGCGCAAGCGGGCGGGGCCAGTATTAAAAGGAGGAGGCAGGAAAGAAGTAAAGCCGGGAGGGCCTTGTTGAAAAATTTCATTGCTGATGACCACTATTTGGTTAGATAGAATAAACCGAGTTAGAATAGCGCACTTTCTGATTAAAGATCAAATGTGTTTTAAGCATCAGGCCCCGGAAGAAAATCTCCCGGGGCCTGATGTTGCAGTCTGTGTGATTTGTATTAATTGATCTGGACAATCACGCCGTTTTGCACCTGCAGCAGGAAGAGGACCTTGTCGGCTTCGCCGATAAAGTCAAAGCGGGTCGCCCCGGTTACTCCCGGGTAATTCTGCATCTGCGCCAGGGCGTGCCGCAGGTCCTCACGACTTTGCAGTTGCGGATCGTTGAGCAGGGTCAGCAGAATCCCGGCGATGTCGTAACCCTGTGCCTCCAGGATCGTCGGTTCTTCCTGGTAGCGATCAAGGTAAAGCTCGACAAATTCCTGGATGAAGGGATAGCTGCTGTGGCGGAAAAAACCATCGGTAAAGACCGCTCCTTCGACAAACTGGCGGGCCAGTTTAGGAAGTTCGGCGTCGTTCCAGCCGTTGGTGCCGAGCAGTTGGATGTTCTCCAGGCCATAAAAAGCCAGTTGTGGCGCGATCAGGCTGATGCGGTCCGCGTAGTCAGGAACGAAGAGTGCTTCAAAGGGTGGAAGCTGCTCTTCCTTGCTGACGAAATCGGGGTGATTTGGATCCGTCGGTGGCTCTTCTTCGTCCGGACCGTTCGGGTCGAGTCCCCGCAGAGACCTGACCTGGTATCGGAAGTCGGTCTGGTCGGTGAGGTAGCTCTCTTCTGCGATGACTTCTCCGCCGCGCCGCAACACCTCTGCACGGAAAAGTTCGGCAAGCTGCTCGCCCTGACGGGTTTGTGGTTTCATAATACCGAATTGATAGAAGCCACGTTCTTCAATGGCGTAATCAAGTAGCGCACGGACCTGTAGCTGTGGTGTCAGTGAGTTGCGAAAAGTGTAGAGGCTGGAGGCGGCCAGACCTTCTCGTTGTGACATGGTCAAGAGAGGGGTCCGCTCCTGGTTGGCCCTTCTTACTGCTCCCTGGGCTGCATTACCGACCAGAGGCCCGGCAAGTCCCAGGACACGGTCACTGATAGCCAGCTCTGCGACCTGTTGTGCGGCAACTATCTCGTCACCCGCTGTGTCACGGAAAATAAAGCGCACCGGAATGTGTGGACGGAAAGCTTCCAGGGCCAGCTCCATGCCGCGTTGAACACGTTTGCCGAATGCGGCGTAGCGTCCGCTCAGGGGTAGTAGGACACCTATGGCCCGTTGCAATTGGGTCGGGTCGGAGAGTTGTGACTGCAAGGCCAGGGCTTCTTCGTGATAGGCGAAGCCGGCCGGAGCCATCATTGCGGCAGAAACCCATTCCTGCGCCAGTTCTTTTTGTCCGGCAGCGAGAGCTCTCCAGCCAAGCTGCAACATGGCAAGATAAGCAACGGGTTTGTTGTGATACATGAAGGCGGCTTCGGCCAGGTCTGCTTCGTTGAAGCGCGCACTCAGCAGGGTGTAGATACGAGCCAGAACTTCCCGGGGTGTTTCGGCACCTTCAACCACCAGGGCCTGTTGATAGAAGTAAAGTGCCTTGTGAGGTTCTTCCAGAATAGCAAGCCCTTCAGCCAGGGTCAGGTAGCGTGCTTGACGTTCAGGCAAATCCAGGCTCTGCGTTTCCAGTTGCAGGAGTTGGCCCACTGCGCGCGTTGCATCGCCCATCTGCAGCAGTAGTTCGCTCTGTAACAGGGTGGTGGCAGGGCTCTGGCCCTCTGCTGATATCTTGTCAAGATAGCCGACCGCTGTGGCGGGGTCTCTCTGTTCATTATGGATGCTGGCCAGATAGTAGTAGGCCTGATCAATCAAACTGGAGTCGGGGTGGCTGACAACGAAGCCACGCAGCAGCCCGGCAGCTTCATTGAACTGGCCGATCTGGTAATGATCAACAGCCTTTTGCATGGCAATCTCAGCCTGCGTGGCAGTCGCTTCAAACGGTTGTTGCGCCAGCGTGTTCGACACACTGATATGCAAGAACGCAAGCAGTAAGAGGCTGATGATCTTAAGGCGCATTAGTCGAACAACTCCTTGACCTTGTCGAAAAAGCTTTTCCCCATCGGGTGAATGTCTTCACCGGCTTCCTTGGCAAATTCGCTGAGCAGTTCTTTCTGGCGAGAAGTCAGGCTGGTGGGCGTCTCCACTCGCACGATGACGAGCTCATCACCACGGCCATAGCCTTGCAGAACTGGTATTCCTTTGCCCGCCAATTTAAAAATCTTGCCACTCTGAGTGCCGGCCGGAACCTTGAGTTTGACTTTGCCCTCCAGCGTTGGCGCCTCCAGCTCACAGCCGAGTGCGGCCTGTGGAAAGGAAATCGGAATCTCGCAAATCAGGTCGTTGCCTTCCCGCTGAAAGATCGGGTGGTCCTTAACCGTAATTACGACGTAAAGATCGCCGGCTGGGCCACCCTTGGCCCCGGGTTCGCCTTCACCATTCATCTTGAGACGAATGCCCGATTCTACACCGGGTGGTATTTTCAGGGAAAGAGTCTTTTGTCCGCGGGTTAAACCTGTGCCCCGGCAGTCTTTGCAGGGGTCGGAGATTTTTTTGCCCTCGCCGTTACAGTCGGGACAGGTGCGGGTCAGAGAAAAGAAGCCTTGCTGGAAGCGCACCTGACCGTTGCCGGAACAGGTTCTGCAAGTTTCGGCACTGGTGCCTGGCTTGGCACCGGAACCGTCGCAGGTCTCACACGGTTGATGGCGTGGCACCTGGATCTTGGTTTCGAGGCCAAATGCGGCTTCTTCAAAGTTGATCGTCAGGTTGTAGCGCAGGTCATCTCCACGTCTGCCGCCGCCGCGACGACTACCGCCTCCACCACCACCGAAGATATCACCGAAGATGTCGCCGAAGAGGTCTTCAAAGGGGGCCCCACCGAAGCCTCCGGAGGAAAAGCCTCCGCTCTGCTGGTCAACTCCGGCATGGCCGTATTGATCGTAAAGGGCGCGCTTCTGTCCATCAGAGAGAACCGCATAGGCTTCGGAAAGTTCCTTGAAGCGTTCTTCTGCCTCACTATCGCCGGGATTTTTGTCGGGATGACATTTTAAGGCCAGCTTGCGATAAGCTTTTTTGATCTCGGTGTCACTGGCGTTCTGGTTGACTTCAAGTATTTCGTAATAATCACGTTTGGCCAAAATAGTATCCTTGCGGCGAAAGCGAACCCGACCTGTCCACTGGTAAAACGGGGAAAGGCCAGAGGCTCAAGGAGAGCATATATTGCTCCCCCGAGGCTCTGGCCTGATTTGTCCCTGTTGCTGGTTTATTCTTTCTTTTCGTCGTCGACTTCTTCGAACTCTGCGTCAACTACATCGTCCTGCTGCTCGTCGCCTTCAGCACCTGCGTCGCCGGCTTCAGCTTCACTCTGGGCCTGCTGGTACATGACTTCGCCCAGCTTCTGCGAGGCCGTTGCCAAAGCTTCGGTCTTACTCTTGATCGCTTCCGGATCTTCACCCTCCATGGCGGTCTTGAGCTCTTCGAGAGCAGTTTCGATACTCTTCTTGGTCTCTTCGTCAACCTTGTCGCCATGCTCTTTGAGAGCTTTTTCTGTGGTGTAGACAAGACCGTCGGCCTGGTTGCGCGTTTCGATCATTTCACGTTTTTGATGGTCTTCAGTAGCGTGCAGTTCGGCATCTTTGACCATTTTTTCGATCTCATCGTCGGAAAGACCGGATGAGGCTGTGATGACAATTGATTGTTCTTTGCCGGTGCCGAGGTCTTTGGCGCCGACGTTGAGGATGCCGTTGGCATCGATGTCGAAGGTGACTTCAACCTGAGGCACACCACGCGGTGCCGGTGGAATGTCGGTCAGTTCAAAACGACCGATCGTCTTGTTGTCGTTGGCCATCTCACGCTCGCCTTGCAGAACATGTACAGAGACTGCCGGCTGGTTGTCAGCAGCCGTGGAGAAAACCTGGCTTTTCTTGCAGGGGATGGTGGTGTTCTTCTCGATCAGCTTGGTCATAACGCTGCCGAGGGTTTCGATGCCCAGCGAAAGCGGGGTAACGTCGAGGAGTAATACGTCTTTGACGTCGCCCTTGAGAACACGTACGGCCGGCATACGGGTCATGCCGCCGACCAGGATGACGTCGTCAATATCGGAAGCAGACAGGCCGGCGTCCTTGATGGCTGTTTTGCAAGGGCCGGTCAGCTTCTTGAGCAGGGAGCTACAGATGCTTTCAAGCTTGGCACGGGTCAACTTGATGTTGAGGTGCTTCGGACCTGAGGCGTCTGCTGTGATAAAGGGCAGGTTGATGTCAGTCTCCATGGAAGAGGAGAGCTCGCACTTGGCCTTTTCTGAACCTTCCTTGAGACGCTGCAGGGCCATTTTGTCGCCGCGCAGGTCGATGCCCTGGTCTTTTTTGAACTCATCCGCGACGTAGTCGATGATCAGTTGGTCGAAGTCCTCACCACCGAGGAAGGTGTCGCCGTTGGTCGACTTGACTTCGAAGACACCGTCGCCGAGCTCGAGGATGGAGATATCGAAGGTGCCGCCACCGAGGTCAAATACGGCAATCTTCTCTTCTTCTTTCTTGTCGAGGCCGTAAGCCAGAGCAGCAGCAGTGGGCTCGTTGATGATACGCAAAACGTTCATCCCGGAAATCTTGCCGGCGTCCTTGGTCGCCTGACGCTGGGAGTCGTTGAAGTAGGCCGGTACGGTGACGACAGCGTCGGTGACCGTCTCGCCCAGGTAGTCTTCAGCGGTCTGCTTCATCTTCTGCAGGATCATTGCTGAGATTTCAGGAGCGCTGTACTGCTTGTCGCGCACTTCAACCCAGGCGTCGCCATTGTCAGCTTTAATAATCTTGAAAGGGCTGATTTCAATGTCTTTTCTAACTGCATCCGAATCAAACTTACGGCCGATCAGGCGCTTGATGGCGAACAGGGTGTTTTCCGGGTTGGTGACAGCCTGGCGCTTTGCCTGCTGTCCAACCAGCCGTTCACCACTCTCGGAAAAAGCCACCATCGAGGGTGTGGTGCGGGTTCCTTCAGCGTTGGCGATAACCACTGGCTCGCCACCTTCCATAACGGAGACACAGGAATTTGTTGTTCCCAGGTCGATACCAATAACTTTACTCATGATAAGAATCCTCCTTAAAGATTCGGTTTGTTAATTGTTTCAATGCGTCCGGACGTTACTCGCCGGTCGCTTTATTCTTCTGTGTCTGTTGCAGGAGCCTTGGCCACCATGACCAGCGCCGGGCGCAACAGCCGATCGTGCAACAGGTAGCCTTTCTGGAACTCCGTTACCACGGTGTTCGGTGCCTGATCCGCTGACTCGATCTGGCCCATGGCTTGATGCAGGTTCGGGTCAAAGTCTGTGCCTATGGCATTGATCGCCTTGACGCCAAAATCTTCCAGGGCTTTGCGGAATTGGGCGATCGTCATGTTGACGCCTTCGAGAAGACCCTGGTTATCCGTTTCTTCCTGAGCGGCATGTTCAATGGCGCGCTCGAGGTTGTCGAGAACCGGGACCATCTCCTTGAGGAGCCGATCATTGGCAAACCGGATTGCATCTTCCTTGTCGCGCTGGTTGCGTTTGCGAGCATTCTCAAGGTCCGCCCGTTCACGCAAATAGAGATCCCAGTTTTTGCCGGCTTCCGTACGCATGGCTTCAACCTCATTCTGCAGAGCAGTCAGCGGGTCGATTTCTACTTCAGCCTCAATCTCTTCTGCAGTCTCTTCGATGATTTCTTCCGGCGCTGCTGGTGCTGTTTTCAAATTCGTTACGTCTTGCTTTTTACTTTTCTTGGCCAAGGGTTTTCGTCTCCTAATCGTTGTCTGTATCAAGCAGGCGGCTAATCAGACTCGCCGTGTAATCGACAATCGGAATAATGGTTGCGTAAGGCATGCGGTTCGGGCCGATGACACCCAGGGTGCCGAGGGTGCCGCGCTTGCCCGAGTAGGCCGCTGTAATCAGGCTGCAATCGGAAAGCTCAGTGTGTTCTGTCTCGCTCCCGATAATGACCTGGACCCCTTTGGTTTCGAGGCCGCGGTCAAGCAGTTCGACCAATGCGCTTTTTTGCTCAAAGGTCTGGACGATCCGTTTCATGCAGTCCATATCGGAGAATTCCGGTTGCTCGAGGAAGCGGCTGGTGCCCTCGATTATCACGTCACCGTTCGATTCGTCGACCAGTGCGGCGCTGGAAAGAGTGAACGCCCGTCGCATCAGCTGATCGTAAAGCGCTTTTTCCTGCGCCATTTCAGTGATGATGCGGGTACGAACGTCCTGAATACTCAGGCCGGTCATGGTCTGGTTCAGGTAGTTGGTGATCTGTTCCAGTTCTCTGGGTGACAGGTCCTCATCAACTTCGACCAGTTTATTTTGTACCAGCCCCGATTGGGTCACGAAGACAGCCAGAATCAGGCGAGGTGAAAGTTTGACGAACTCAATGTGTCTGAAAATTGTCGCCTTGAGGCGAGGGATCATAACCAGGCCGGTATAGTGAGAGATTGACGACAGCGTTCTGCTGGCTTCTCGCAGCATGTCGTTCATCTGCAGTCCCTGCTGGCGATACTGCAGCTCGATCCGGTCTTGCTGGCGGCGGTCCATTTCGCTGACGCGCAAGATGGTATCAACGTAGAACCGGTAGCCCTTCTCGGTAGGAATTCTGCCCGCCGAAGTGTGTGGCGAGACCAGGTAGCCGAGTTCTTCGAGTTCTGCCATGACATTGCGCACCGATGCCGGAGACAGCTTGATGCCCTGATTCTGAGTCAGGGCTTTTGAGCCGACCGGTTGGGCGGTTGCAATATACTCCTCGATGATTGCCTCGAGGATTTTCTGACCGCGATCAGTCAGTTTTGCTGCCATGATAAGCTCCGCTTAAAAAACTTAAGCCGGTTAACCCGGCCAGGAAAACTCTCTGGCACTCTTTCTCTTTGAGTGCCAAAGCACGATCAACATAACAACGGTAATTGTCTTTGTCAAGGGACGCAATGTGATTTTCCGGAAGCAGGCTAAAAGCCGCTCCAGTAAAGGAAATCTTCTTAGAGGAAAGGTAGAATCAGACGATCGAAGAGGAGCCATCCGGCCGGTGTCAAAGTCCATCGACCATTGTTGTGAAGTAGCCATTGAGCGTTGACTGTAATGGCTTCTGGAAAAGCTTCCTGCAGGGTGCAGCCGAAGCGCTGGCGGAGTTCTGAATCAGCGACACCGTGTCGGGTGCGCAGGCCCAGGTAAACAGTTTCATGTAGGGCTGCTTGCTGATCAAAATCCTCGATGTGATGCATCGGATCCTGATTATTGCATAAAGCATCTCGATAGGCGGTCAGGTCTGGAGGCACCTCCCGGCGCTGGCCCCACTCTTCTGCACAAAAGGAATGTGCACCGGCACCTATGCCAAGATAGGGGCGTCGTTGCCAGTAACCGAGGTTATGGCGACAGGTTCTGCCCTTCTTTGCATAGTTGGCGATCTCATAATGGTCATAATCGTTTTGCGAGAGTTTGTCGTGAACCCGTATGAAGGCGTCGGCGTAAAAATCTTCGTCTGGCAGACTCATCTCTCCTGAAGTGACTTGTTGATAAAAGGGTGTCTCGAGCTCAGCTGTCAGGCCATAACAGGATAAGTGCTCAGGGTCCAACTCCAGGTAATCGTTAAGGTCGCTCTCAAGCTCTTCTTTGGTTTGTCCGGGGAGGGCAAACATCAGATCGAGAGAGATGTTGTCAAAGCCTGCAACGCGCGCCCGACTGAAAGCGTCGAGACCCTCCTGCCGGTTGTGTAGTCGACCCAACTTGACCAGTTGGCTGTCGTTACAGCTCTGCAGCCCGAGAGAGAGGCGATTGATGCCTGCTTCGCGGTAGCCGGTCAGGCTTTGCTGTGAAACTGTGCCGGGGTTGGCTTCAAGGCTGATCTCGGCATCGTCGGCCATGCCGAAGGTCTGTTTGATGGCGTTAAGAATGTCGCTGACAGCTGCAGGAGGGAGAAGCGAGGGGGTGCCGCCACCAAAATAGACGGTCTCAAATGGCCCCGTCCAACCCTGGTTCGATGCCAGGTGAAGATGCCTGATCAGGAGCTTCGGGTACTCCTTGAGCAGTGTCTCTGTTGCCGCCATGGAAAAAAAGTCGCAGTAGGGACACTTGCGCTGACAGAACGGAATGTGCAGGTAGGCCATGGAAAAAAAGTCGCAGTAGGGACACTTGCGCTGACAGAACGGAATGTGCAGGTAGAGACCAGGCATAAAAGATAAAGGCGGGGAACATGTCCCCGCCTTGGATGCTTTCAGGTGAATGTTGTTTAGTGGAACAGGCTCGCGTTGATCCAGAGGTGTGCCATGACGCTCGCGCCATAACCCAGAGCCACAGCCCAGGTCCACTTCAGATGGTTGCCGAAGGTGTAGGTGCCGCGCGCAGTCCCCATCAGGGCCACGCCTGCTGCTGAGCCAATGGAGAGCATGCTGCCGCCGACTCCGGCTGTCAGGGTGACCAGCAACCACTGGCCGTGCGACATAACCGGATCCATGGTTAAGACAGCGAACATGACCGGGATATTGTCAACGATGGCCGAGAGGAAACCGACCAGTACGTTGGCTGTGGTTGCACCGAGTCCGTTGTACATGAAATCGGAGGTTACAGCCAGGTAGCCGAACTGGCCGAGGCCGCCGACACAGAGAATGACGCCATAGAAGAAGAGCAGGGTGTCCCACTCGGCCCGGGCAATCTTGCGGAACAGGTCGAAGCCGCCAACGGGGGCATGACCACCATGACCGGCCGGGGCCGATTGTTCGTGCTCGTCGGGGTTGTGTCCGATGATGTCAAGAGGCTGGTCGCCACCTTTGAGCAGGCGGCCCTCTTTGATCTTCAGGTAGTAGGAGAAGAAGCCAAGGTAGCCAAGACCGAGCATCATGCCGGCTGCCGGCGGCAGATGCAGGAAGTTGTGAAAGGAAACCGCCGTGGCAATTGTACACATGAACAGGGCGATGATCCTTTTCGCGCCGAGCTTCATGGCAATGCCTTCGGCCATGGCTTCCGGACGTTCTTTGCTGACGGTCATACTCATGATCGCTGCGGGGATGATCCAGTTGATCAATGAGGGGAAGAAAATAGCGAAGAACTCGATGAACTCGACTTTGCCTTTCTGCCAGACCATCAGGGTGGTGATGTCGCCAAAGGGTGAGAAGGCTCCGCCGGCATTGGCAGCGACCACCACGTTGATGCAGGCGACGATGACAAACTTCTTGTTATTACCACCCACAGCCATAACCACTGCACCCATCAATAACGCTGTAGTCAGGTTGTCGGCCAGGGGAGAGATCAGAAACGAGAGCAGGCCGGTGACCCAGAAGACCGTGCGCAGGGTGAAGCCGCGACCGACCAACCAGGAGCGCAGCGCCTGAAAGACATTACGCTCATCCATTGCATTGATATAGGTCATCGCAGCAAGCAGGAAGAGGAAAAGCTCGGCGTATTCGATCAGGTTGTGTTTGATCGCCTCGTGCGGTGTATGTGTGTCACCCATAGCGCCATAGGCTATGGCAACCAACACCCAGATCAGGCCAGCGGCCAGCATGACTGGCTTGCTTTTACGTAGATGGAGTTGCTCTTCGAAGATAACCAGTGAGTAGGCGCCAACAAAAAGAACCAGAGAAAAGATTCCCAATGCCGATGTGGTGAGATTGACAAATTCAGCAGGCTCTCCACCACCGGAGCTGGCTAGTGATGGCATCGCTCCTGTCAGTAGCATGATCAAAGATAGTCCAAAAGTTTTCACGTGTGACCCCTGTTTCGAGTTGATAACTAACGAGTTTTAGATTGACTGAAATATTTGTTGCGCCATGATATAGAACAGGCTGCCCAACGGCAAGCCTTGTCGATGTCGATGCGCTTATTGTCCTGTGAAGATAATAAAACGCCATGTTTTTTATCACTTAGGGATTGCGACTGTCAAGGATTCTCGATAGTTTTAGCGTCATTGTTAGCTATGATGAATGGCCATTTTAAAGGGTGTTTCCTCTAGCCATGTCCCTTATGAAGTTTATAAACGTTGTTCTATAAAAGAGGTGTTGGTATGGATGAGTCCGTCAAAGTCTCAGCTCTTCAGTTTAATATTGGCCTCGGTGATGTTGACGCGAACCTGGGGAAGGTTGAGGCGGCGGTTGGCCGGGTGGCGACCCAAGGGGTGCAGCTGGCAGTACTTCCCGAGATGTGGAGCTCTGGCTACGACTATAAGCGGCTGGCCAGGCACGCACTTGAAACGCCAAGGGTGGTTGAAGCCGTCTGTCGCATGTCTGCCGAGCATAAGATGGTGATTGTCGGCAGCTTGCCGGAAGAAGCTGGGGGAAAAATCTACAATACCGCTTACGTGATTGACAACGGGGAAGTGCTCGACAGTTATCGTAAGGTGCACATGTTTTCTACCATGGGTGAGGATCGCTTCCTCTCACCAGGAGATCGTTCTCTTGTGGTGTCGACTTCTGTGGGTCGCCTTGGTGTCGCGATCTGCTATGATCTGCGCTTTCCGGAGCTTTTCCGCAAGATGGCGCTCGAAGGCGCCGAAATTGTTTGCCTGCCGGCAGAATGGCCCAAGCCTCGCCAGGAGCATTGGCGAACCTTGCTGCGGGCGCGTGCCATGGAGAATCAGCTGTTTCTGATCGCGACCAACTGTTGTGGTGTCCAGGGT
>JAAXQF010000366.1 GCA_012974435.1 Desulfuromonadales bacterium
TCCACGGCGCAGAAGCGGGAGCGTTTTGAACCGGAACAGGCGACACGGATTTAAGGCCGGAACGCGGGACGCGGGACGAGGGTCGCGGCAAGCTAGGGGACTGTCCCGGGTTTGGGGGACTGTCCCCGGGTTACCAGAAGCTATCTTACAATTGACGGAAACATGAACCAACCATCTACTGACATAAAACGCTGGGAACGGATCGCGCTGGTTGCGGCTGTCGTTATCCTGTTGTCGCCGTTACTCTATCTGCTCAAGTCACAGACTGTTGAGCCGATTCCTGTAGCTGGGCCGTCGGATTTCGTCGGTAGTGAGAAATGTAAGAAATGCCACGAAACCGCCTACAATAAGTGGCTCGGTTCCCATCACGACCTGGCGATGGACCTTGCCAACGAAACGACTGTTCTTGGCGACTTCAACGATGTCAGCTATACCGACCCTCACAACAAGGTCACCTCACGTTTCTACCGGGATGGCGACAAGTTCATGGTCCAGACCGAGGGACCAGATGGCCAGTCTGGCGATTTCGAAATTACTCACACCTTTGGTTTTTATCCGTTGCAGCAATACCTGGTACCATTTCCAGATGGTCGCCTGCAATGCCTGAACATCGCCTGGGATATCGAGAAAAAGCAATGGTATCGACTGCCCCCTTACGAAGTGGAAGGGCCGGATGACTGGCTGCACTGGACGCGTGGCGGACAGACCTGGAACGTGATGTGCGCCGAGTGTCATTCGACTCGTTTGACCAAGGGCTACGACCCGGATACTGACGCGTATCAGACCACCTGGTTCGAGATCGATGTCGGCTGCGAGGCCTGTCATGGTCCGGGATCGAAACATCTGACCTGGGCTGATAAACCACCCTTTGCCAGGGCAGAGACCGAGAACTATGAACTCGAGGTTCACACCAACAGTCTCGAGTCCAGCGAGCAGATCAAACTCTGTGCCCCGTGTCACTCGCGGCGGTTTCAGCTTGGCGATAACCAGCATGTCGAAGGCGAATTGCTCGATGTCATGGTGCCACAACTGCTAAGCGAAGGCCTCTACTACCCGGACGGCCAGATACTCGATGAAGTCTATGTCTACGGTTCCTTCGTGCAGAGCAAAATGTACCAGCACGGTGTACGCTGTAGCGACTGCCATGATGTTCACAGCCTTAAGCGTCACAAGGAAAAGAACGACCTCTGTACCCAGTGCCATCGGGCGGAAACCTACGACAATAAGTCGCATCACTTTCATAAAGAGGTGCACAACGGCCAGCCAAGCGAAGGCCATCTCTGCGTCAAGTGCCACATGCCCGGTCGTATCTACATGGGCGCCGACTATCGACCCGACCACAGTCTGCGGATTCCGCGTCCTGATCTGAGTGTTGAACTCGGCACCCCGAATGCCTGTTCGGCACAGGGTTGTCATGCCGATAAGCCGCTGTCGTGGAATGTCGATCATTACACCAAGTGGTACGGTGAGACCCGCAAGCCGCATTACGGTGAGACGCTTGCCGCCGGGCGTGCTCATAAACCGGAAGCGGAAACGGCCTTGATCCGCCTGGCTGAAGACCCACTGCTGCCGGCCATCGTTCGGGCAACGGCGGTCGAACTGCTGCGTGCTTATCCCAGCCCCGCCAGTCAGGCGACTTTAGCCAAAGCGCTGGAGAGTGACGATGCACTGCTGCGCTACACAGCAATTCGAAGTCTCGAATATTTCGATGCCGAGACCCGTTTGAAGCGGATCGCACCGAAACTGTACGATCCTGTCAAAGCAGTCCGTATGGAAGCCGCAATGATGTTGTCCATACTGCCGAAAGAGCGCTTGCGCAAAGATGACCGCGAGGCCTTCCAGAAGGGTCTAGATGAATACCGTGAAGCGATGCTCTATAACGCCGATCTGGCTGCACAACGTTACAACCTCGGCAACCTGGCCGCCAACCTCGACGACGATGCGCAAGCTGTTGTCGCTTATGAGAAGTCGATCGCCATTGATGAGCAGTTCTACCCGGCCAAAGTCAACCTGGCCATGCTTTACAACCGCCAAGGCAAGAACCCGGATGCAGAAAAAATGCTGAGGGAGGTTGTCGATCAACAACCAGAGCTTTACGAAGTTGCCTACTCTCTGGGCTTGCTACTGGCGGAGATGAAAAAGTATAAGGATGCGGAAATCTATCTTGGCAAGGCTGCTGCGGGAATGTTTTACGGGCGTGCTTATTACAACCATGGGCAGGTCTTGTTGGTACTCAATCAACCGAAACGGGCGGAAGAGGCCTTGTTGGCAGCCTTGTCCCTTGAACCTCAGGATCAGGAATTCTTCTTCGCCATGGCCGACTTCTACATCAAATCGGGTCAACCGGAAAAAGCGCAAGCCCTGGCCAGTGACATGATCCGTCAATTCCCGGAGCACAGTGCTGCCAGGGAGCTTTTGAATTATTTGGAGCAATGACTTATATGTCTCATAAATCACGATTTCCACAACTAAAGCTTGAAGGAAGAGCTGAAGAATCAGGAAACGTCCTGATGTTCGATCAGACTCTATCTGAGCTACTTTATGGCCTATTTTTTCATGGTAGCGTCACTATAGATCTCAATTGTTCCACCAAAATGAGATCTTGATGAGAAGCCCTCGCCTATAACGCAGTATGTAAATTCAATTATTTCAAGTCCTGCTGCGGTTGTTAATTCACTAATAATCTGACAGATGTGCGAATCGAAGTTCTCTTCAATCAAATCTTCTGCGTAGATGAAGAGTCCTTCTTTATCGTTGTATCTGACCTCGAACGGGTGCTCGTAGACTCCATTTGTTTTCAGTCCCAAATTGTAGAGAAACAATGCAATTTGAAACTGAAGTGCATCGGTCTGTGAGCACTGAATCATTTCTGTTGCGACAAGGTGTGCGCTTCACCTGTTGTCTTCTTCCCTGAACCCTCGCCGCACCACGATACTGGCAAGTCATAGCCTTTGACCGTCGCTGTCAAACAAGATAAACTCTTCGTGTAGAAAAACTACTCACAATTGTATTTTGAAGCATTATGGAGTGCGTATGAATAACTCGGCACGTGTCGCAGAGATTCTGCAGAAGATCAGGAATCACGGCAAAGAAAACCTTGCGGATATTCTGCATGAAATTGGTGAAGCGGTCCCTCTGATTACTGGCAAATCGCGTTTTCGGCTCTACCTGGAAGATTTGACCGGAGGTATCCTGAGCTGCGTGCTGACCACCGGACGTAGCCGGCAGTCAGTCCGCGAATATGTCTTCTCCCTCACCGATGAAAACTACCTGGTTTCCAGAGTCTATATTGAGCAGCAGGATGCCGAGTTTGACGATCGGGAACGTCTGCCGCCTCAGGCACGACAGCTCGCTGAAGACTTCGGGCTCATGGCTTCGACCCAGTTGCCGTTGGTGCATAAGGCGCGCTCTATCGGTGTCGTCTGTGTAGATAGTACCCGAACCGGCCGCACGTTGAATGAGGCCGGCCGTCAGGATTTGCGGGATTTCTTTGCTTCTGTGGTCCCTCTTCTCGATCGGGCCCGTAAGTATCATCAACAAATCATCGTGGCGCGCCTGATTGACAGCTCTAAAAAGAAAGAAGCCGCCCGAACAATGGTGCGTTCGGCCGTTAAGTTGATCGACAAGCTCTCTCTGGCATCGGTGCTGGTGCCGTCACGTATCGGCGCTGAAGATGACGGCCGCGGTCTTCAGGTGCTTGCCTCTTACGCCCAGGATAGAGAAATCCAGCGCCTCTACGAGGATGAAAAGCTGATTGATTTGAGCTCCGGCAAGTCTCTGCTCTCGCAGTATATAAATGAGGAGGGTGTGATCACCGATGAAACTTTGTTGCGGCCGCTTTATCTGCCCAGCCTCAAAGCCCAGTCGCTGCAAAAACGTTATCTTACCGAGCAAATCGGCCTGACTTCCCTGTATGTAGTGCCGCGTTACGATGGTCGCACCAGGAGGATTACCTGCCTGGTCAATTACTTTACCCGTGAACCTTATCGATTCAGTGATTTTGAACGCGGTTTGCTGGAAGCACACGCCGAAATGGCCGAACGGGTCATCCAGGAAATCGGCGATGAACATATGGAGATTCAGGTCCTTTCGGAAATCAATGACCTGCTTCAGGAGCATTTCGAGGGGACGCAGCCTTTTTTAAATCGGGTTCTGGCTAAAGCAACGGAGCTGATAGGTGCCGATACCGGCAGTATTGCGTTGGTGCAGGAGCGTGACAGCGATGATTGGCTTATTGTTGAAGAAGATGACGGAACACTGGTGGGGGCCAAAAGTAAGGAATGGTTGAAAAAAAATATCCCCGTGATGCCGATTGGGGGGCTAGAGCTTTCACGAGCTGAGCGCAGTTTGACGGGCTATGTTGCGTCAACAAGCAAGCCATTGATCGTGGATGATTCTTTCCTGGAAATGGTCGGGGATGGTTTCTACCGTCAGGTCACCCAGGATATCCGCAGCGAAATTGCCGTACCGGTAAACGTGGAAGAAAAAGTTCTTGCTGTCGTTTGTTTGAGCAGTTTGACGTCGCACTATTTCACCGATGAGCATCAACGTATCCTGCAGATCATCGTGCAGATGATCGCCCGTCACCTGGCTGGTCTGCTGCAGATAGAGCGTTTGACTTCGGAAGTTCACAGACTGCAGTCGGATGTCACCTATCGTGATCCGAAAATCTCATCGTATCGGCTTGGCAACGTCATTGGCAATTCAAGCAAGGCCGGGGAAATTGTCTCGACCATCGAGACCATCACTCCACCGCTCTATCGGCGTATCCTTATGTGGCAGCGTGCAGATTTGCGTGAAGCGGTACTGGGCCTGCCGACCGTTCTGATTACCGGGGATACTGGCAGCGGCAAGGAGTTTCTTTTCAACAACCTCTACTCTCGTCTTAACGAGATGTATCGCGCCGGCTCAGCCTCAGCCAAGGAGCTGCCGGTGACCAAGACCAATATCGCTGCCTACAGCGGAGAGCTGACCTACTCAGAGCTCTTCGGCCACAAGCGTGGCGCCTACACCGGAGCCCATGCTGATCGTCATGGCATTATTGAAG
>JAAXQF010000565.1 GCA_012974435.1 Desulfuromonadales bacterium
ATGACAGGCCACCAGATCGGGAGAATAGCTGCGCAAGGCCTGCCTGAGCTCGAAAAAAGCCCGGATATCCCTCAAGGGGTGAATCGCGCGCTGCAGGAAGCGCAGAGACACACATGGGACTGCGGAAGCCTGCAACAGTTCGGTAAATGGTCCCTGCTGCCCGACAAAGACCGCAACCTGGTGTCCTGCATCATTCAGCGCAACGGCCAGATCACGCACATGGATATGCGCGCCACCGATGGTATCGGAACGGGTGATAATCTGGGCAATTTTCATCGGATTCCAAGCAGCTTGAAAAAGAATTTGCCGAACATTCAGCGATAGTACCCAAGCAACAACAGCACCCGGCACAACAGGCTATCCAGCCCGGTCTGTCGTTGTACCGGGGTTTTGAGCAGCAAGGCAAAACGGCGCAACAGGCGTTTCTCAGTCAACAACTCCATGAAACGGCTCAACAGCTCGCGATTCGCGGCTGAAAGAGCTCCCCCCCAGCAGCGCTCGAACTCGCACAAATGCGCGGTCCGCCGATTGTCGCCCAAATGTTTACGGAACAAACGATAACGATTCAACCAGAAGTGCAACCCCGCACGCTCACCTACAGCATTCGCGGCATGTTGGCGATAGGCCAGGCTCGGCCGGGGGTCATACACAACATGGCCGGAAGCGGCAACCAGCTGATAGCACCACCAGTCATGCATGAAAATATGGCCCGGCTCCGGCAGGCGCGAACGAATCAGCTTAAAGGCGGTCCGATTGACCAGGATCGAGCAACCGATCGCAATGTTTTGCAGCAGCGCATTGGCAAAGGAAGGCCCCCTGGCACAGGCGCGTGTCGAGCCGAGTGGATTCAGGTTGTCATCGACCCGCAACACGCCGGAGCAATAGAGCGCAGGCCGCCTGGCGTAATCAACGATTGCGTCACGACTGCGCAGCAGCTTATCCGTATCCCAAACGTCATCTTGATCACAAAAGGCATAATAGTCAGCATCACCTGCCGCAGCCACCAAAGAGAGGAAGCTATCGGCGGCGCCGAGATTATTATGCGCGTCTAAAATCTGGATCCGCGGGTCCTCGGCAGCGAAGCCAGCCAAGAGTTCGCAGGTGCGATCACTGGAACCATCATCACGCACCAGCAGCTTCCACCGGTCATAGGACTGATCAATTAGTGATTGAATCTGTGCGGCCAAAAAACGTTCGCCGTTATAGGTTGACATCAGGATACAGATCATAAAGGCCCACAAAAGGTCGCCTCAGGACTCAGCTTCAATGAGTATTTCGACAAGTTGTAAAGAGAGCTACGCCAAAGACGGTTTACCTTGAGCTAAGAGCCTGTCAGACAATAGGGGGCGAAACGTAAATCAGAACATTTGAGGACAGATTCTAGCTTGTTCGCAGGCGCATAGCCATAACTATTGATCAAGAAGGATAACCATAAATATTTGCAGTAAACCCCCAGAAAGGTATCGGCAACAGCTGCTTGCCTGCACGACGTACAAGGCTGACCAGGTGGGCTCCAGGGTTAAAACTCTTAATTGTCGTTTTTACAGCTGAATTTCATCCTGTAAAATCAGCAACCAGTCCTGCAATGCAGAATCGGATAGACCAGTCTGACATAGCTGTTGCCAATGCTGACGGCCGCGCAAAAATTTGGCAGATTCGAGTGAATGTAAATTATTTGACTCAGGCAAACAGGAAACTTCGCTAAGCACTCCGAGGGATAGGGTATCGAGCAAGAAAGTGAACACGCCACGAATGGACAACAACCGCGCCACACGCCGCAACGGAAACTCCGGTTCAGCTAACAGCTTAATGAAATGTTGTAAGGCCTCTGGCCCAGTGAATGCAAACTCAGCACTATCGACACTGGACATAAATACATAACGGAGCGCCAGCACTTCCTGCTGATTTTGGCCAAGCTCTTGCAGCCACTGTAACAATAATAGGTCGGGGGCCTCGTACTTCATCGAAAATCAATGTACGGATAACGATTGAGTGGTCGCCGGTGCCACGGGTTTCGGAACAAACCAATCAGGCCAGACAGCAAGCGGCCATCCGGCTCTTAAGAATTGGTGATACACCATCTGTAACCACTGACGTAACTGAACGGCCGTCATTGAAAGCTGCATACTCATATTTGTCTCGCCACGGACCGTCAATACGAAACTCTCCCCCCTGGTGCCCACATCAACGGCATGAACAAGCTCAGTCCTGGCAGGCGAAGCGGCTTCACCCAAAACCGGCGAAGGAGCCGGTCGCCCTGGCGCGGATGCTTGGTGCTCATGCCCTGGGCTGCCCTGCCCCCCCGGTTGTGTTTTGTTACGAGTCTTGGCCGCAGCCAAGCCCTGCCGAAACTTGAGTCTACCGACAAGGTGCTCAACAACGACAATTGTCAATCTTGCCGTCAACCAGAAGCGGCGGACCTCAGCATTCTGATCCTCAACTGTCAAGCGGAGCCGGTCTTGAAGTGGCACGTATTCCAGCGAAAGTTTATTCATATCAATCATTATCATCGACAGCCATTAATAATAACAGGCCAATATCAAATTATCAGGTAATTCGTGAGTCCGTGATCCGAACGCAAGGACCGAATCTCCCAAAAAACATGCCGGAAGTTCAATAACCTGCAGCCACCGCCTGGTTATACATATGACTCAGGTCACCGAGAGAGAGCAGACCGTTATCGGAAGCGGGGCCTAAATAATAGACCGTACTATCACGAGTTGCGACGTATGAATTTGTTCCAGGATAGTAACGATAATAATAACCACCGACTGTGGCAGAGACCGCATTGGCTGGCGAAATATACTCAGGATATAGCTCTTCCAGATAATTGAACAGCCGATCAGAATCTGAAACCTCAATGGTAGGCAAAACCGCCAGGTTGGAAATCATCACCAGATGATCGGAGGTCACTGGCTCTCCTGGCTCAGGAAAGCGGTACAGCGGTAGCGTACTCAAGCTATCGCCAGCATCGGCAATCGGCAGTTCCATCAGCGCATCAACCACCTCCATGCCACGCCCCATCACCTCGGCAAAAACCGTAAATCCGGCATTCTGATAATCAAGGTTAGCGGAATTATCGGTCAGATTAAAAAACCATTGCGATGTTGCGCTGTTCGGCTCATCATTGAGTTTGGCCATGGCAATGGTGCCGCGCAGGTTGGAATGGTCAAGACTGAATTCATTGATAACGGGTGGCAATGTCCGTACCGTTGTCAGGACATTGGTCTCGACATCCATCCCATATCCCCCGCCTTGCAGAATAAAGCCCGGGAGGCTGCGATGAAAAAAGGTACTATTATAATCCCCGCGATTAGCGTACCTGAGAAAATTGTCAACCGTAAGCGGCGCCGAAGTTTCATACAGCCGGATGTCAACAACCCCTACAGCCGTAACCATCCGCACAACCGTTGCGTAGCTTAGCGTTGGCAAGGCAAGCACACCCAGGATGACGAAACAATAAAAACGGATTAAACCCACCGGGCAATTCAACATGATCAACCTCAACTCAGATGCTTGGTAAGCAAAAAGGGTTTCCCGAGAAAGCAGGAGAGCCCCGGGAAACAGTAAACACCAGCTTACAAATTAAAAGTTAAAGCTCGACATCATTTCTGCGGGTGGAGCCAAAGCTTCAGATTTAACGGCAGGATTTATATTCGCCAGATCTGCCACCTTGGCAAGAGAAAACAGATGCGCATAGACCAGCGGGATAATTCCGCGCTTATGCAACATCAGGGTGTTTTCATCCGAAAGAGCCCTAAGCTTCTCTTCACTGATACAGAATAGCCCCTCAAGCTTGGCGGGCTTCTTTCCGCCGCGCAGGGTAATGTTATAGGGCACCAGCAAATCCAGTTCCTGCATTATCTGACAGAAGCTTTCAGTCAGAGCTGTCTGCTTTTGAATTTCTACGGTGAAGGACGCCGCTTTTTCGAAAGTCGCCGTCTTGGTGCCATCTTCTTCAAACAAAGCGGCTCCGCCCTCATCAGCCAGCAAGTTACTTGCCTCATCAACGCAAAGGACAAATTCATCTTTATCCTTTGCGGTCCGCGCCATCAGAAACGGATAGCGGCGGAACACCGCTGGGATATACTTCACCAGCCACTTATTTTTCTTGTCAAGCAGTTGGTTGGTTTCCGGGATTAATCCCAGCAGCGCAAAAGAAAAAAACTTCTCTTGTTGCTTTAGAAACACAATCGGGAAATTGTGCGCTGCTTGAATAAATTCCGGGACCAGCAGCGGTGCGGTGTTTTGCGTTGCGGTAAATTCCCAGGAAGCAAGAGGCTTTAATTGTTTCTTGCCGTGACGGGTAAAACTAAGGGGATGGATTTCTGCCATTTCTATTCTCCTTCGAACAATATTGAGTGCAATTGCAAAGATTTCGTATAAACCCGCTAGCCAAATCGAGTGAACAACACAAAAACGCTTGGGATGGCTACTTTCCAGCGCCATAAAATAAGCGACGATCTTACCACCTTACAGATAAAAAGTCAGCACTCCACAGGCCAACAAAATTTAAATCGTCCGAAGGATAGACACATCACATTCTTGAGTAATTTTTTGACCGGGGAAATCTGCAACCCAATAACAAAAGTCCCACTGCCAGGGGAGGCAGTGGGACGATTTTTGTGCTTTTTTTGTGCAGTGGTCCTGAAGGCAGGGCCTACCTAAGAAAGCCCTGCCTTTACATCCACCAGTTAAAGATTAAGCAATGATGAAGTTGGCATCAACGAATGTCTGCTCAACACCGAAGTCAATCACACCGATCATACCGAGATCAGTATCAGCAGCAGCATCAACATACTCGAAGAGATCGATATCGTACTCACCGTCATTGACAGTGCTTTCGGTCAGCTCGATGTAGATTTGGTCATCGGCAGTCGCCATAACGCCTGTTACCAGCACACCGTCGACCAGGACGCCAACAGCGTCGTAGTCACTGAAGTCGATCATGTCGATACCGTCAAGACTGCTAGTAGCAGTAGTCACGGAAGTTGAAGTACCGACAACTACAGTATCAGCAGTACCGTCAAAAGTCTTAGCGGTAGTC
>JAAXQF010000567.1 GCA_012974435.1 Desulfuromonadales bacterium
TTCACTGCTTCCCTTGCTTCGGTCATATCTTCCCTTACACTATAACAAGAACAAAATTCCACTTTGCCATAATCTACGGAGTTCAGTATGAAGACTCCCGCAACCGGTCATGACCGTCTTCCGGATCGGACCAGAACGAAAATTCTTTACGACCAGCAGCTTCCGGTCTACAAGGCGGCGCTGCAGCAACTTGCCCAGGATGTTCGTCTGATCCTTGAACCGCAGGGACTCACTCCGGCCATCAAGTACCGCATCAAAAGCTTTCAGGCCTACTTCGACAAGCTTCGCAAGCAGAACAAAACCAACGACAGCCGACGCATGGTGACGATCAATGATTTCTTCGGCCTGCGTATCGTCTGTCCTTTTCTCGAAGACATCGAAACGGTTTCCAACCTGCTTGCCACTCACTTTGAAGTTCTCGATACAGAATGCAAAGCCAATCAGCACTCTTTCCGCGAGTTCGGCTATGATTCTGTCCATCTGACCCTGCGTATGGAAGCGACCCAGACCGGCCGTTCGATGCCCGGGGTGCGTAAAGTCTGTGAAGTTCAGTTGCGCACTATTCTTCAGGATGCCTGGGCCGAGGTTGAACATGAGCTGGTCTACAAATCGGATATCTCCTTACCCAACCAATCGATTCGCCGTAAGCTGGCTTCGTTGAATGCCACCCTAACCCTTTCTGACCTGATTTTTCAGGAGATTCGTGACTACCAGAAGGAGATCCGTCAGCATGGCCGTAAACGCCGTGCCAGCGTCGAGAGGGAAGCTCTGAATCAGGAGTTTATAGCCATATCTCATCCCACGACAACAGAGCCACCTGCTCGCATTGGACCGATCCCGTCAACCATGGCCAGCCACCTGGAAAAAACCATGCTGAGAGCTCTGAAAGCCCACAGCAATCATGACCTCGAAAATGCTATCGCGCTGTACGGTCAGCTCCTCGGCATGCAGCTTGATCGCAAAATGCGTGGCCTGGTCTACAACCACCGGGGTATGGCCTACTTTGCTATCGGTAGCCATCAGCGTGCACTCAAGGACTTTTCCAGTGCTATCAGCTATGACCCCGAGGGTGACCGGGGCTATGCAAATCGTGGTCTCTGCTACCGTGTTATGAAAAAACACGAAAAAGCTCTGAAAGACTTCGACCAGGCACTGACCATCAATCCAAATCGTCCTGATAGCTACTTCGGCCGGGCCCAGACCCATTACGATATGCAGCAATTTGAGCCGGCCCTGGCCGACTGCGAGAAGGCCCTGCTCATTCATTCCGGCTATCAACCGGCCAGAGAGCTGATCAAGACCCTGCAACGAGAACAAACCTGACTCACAACTCAAGTGCTTGTCTTAAAGAAAGACCCTCTGTATCATGCCCTCACACTCTTTCTCTTAAGATAAGTCTTTAGTATGCACGATAAGCTTTGCAGAGCAGAACTTCAGGCAAAAGCCCTTGCAGCAGCCCGCTGTGCCGAAAGGCGAGCGCGGGATTTTTATGCTCTCAAGCTCCCGGAAGCCTCAATAGATTTTTCCCTGCGCGGTCGTTGTGCTGGCCAGGCCATTATTGAAAGGACGGGGGCGACCCGTCTGCGCATCAATCTGCTGCTGCTCAGAGATAACCTTGATGATTATCTAAAGCAGACCCTTCCCCACGAAGTGAGTCATCTGGTCGTCAACTGGCAGGCGCGAAAAAAACGACTGAAGCCAAGGCCGCACGGCACAGAGTGGCAGGCGATTATGCGTGACTGTTTCGGCCTTGAGCCAAAACGCTGCCACAGCTACCAGACCACGCCAGCCAGGGTTGTTCCAAGACCGTTCCTCTACGCCTGCAGTTGTCGTGAGCACCTTCTGACCAGCATCATGCACAACAAGATCGGTCTCAGCTATCAAGCCCTCTGCAAAGCCTGTAGAACACCACTGCAGTTCGTCAGCAGGGGAAAAACCTAGTCGGTGTTTCCGGTGTTACGATTTCACAATTCGTAGCACTTTCCTCTTGACCGAACCCCCTTTTGGACAATAAAGTGCTGGTTCAGATCCTATTAACTGCACAGCTGTCCCGCCTTTCTGCAGGAATTCACTTTACCTGGTTGACGAGTGAGCTCCAATTGAGCACAGCGTGACAAAAGGAAGATCAACGATGCACATGGCAGATGCACTCGTTTCCCCTGCCGTAGGAGGCGCGTTCTGGGCGGCTGCCGCCGGAACCATCGCTTACTGCTCGGCCCGCGTACGCAAGGACCTTGACGATCGCAAGGTGCCTCTCATGGGTGTGCTCGGTGCCTTCGTTTTCGCTGCGCAGATGATCAATTTCACCATCCCGGCAACCGGATCAAGTGGCCACCTCGGCGGTGGTCTCCTGCTGGCGATTTTGCTTGGCCCCTCTGCTGCATACCTGACTATCGCTTCGGTACTGATGATTCAGGCGCTCTTTTTCGCCGATGGCGGGTTGCTTGCGCTTGGCTGCAATATCTTCAATCTCGGGGTCTTCCCTGCTTTCATTGCTTATCCCTTAATCTACAAGAAGCTGGTCGGTCGCGATCCACGTCAATCCCGGATGGTCGCCGCATCAATTATCGCCGCGGTTGTTGCCCTCCAGTTCGGCTCCTTGGGCGTGGTTTTGCAAACCGTGCTTTCCGGTGTCTCTGTTTTGCCCTTTGATACCTTTCTCCTGCTTATGCAACCGATCCATTTGGGGATCGGCGTGGTCGAAGGTGTGGTCACAGCGCTGGTCGTCTCCTTCATTTACCAGGCCCGCCCGGAGATTCTGGAAAGCGCCTTGCAGCAGAAACCCCTTGGCGACCTACCGCTAAAATCTCTGCTGGCCATCTTTCTGGTTGCGACCCTGCTGATCGGCGGGGTGCTGTCATGGTTTGTTTCCGAGAACCCGGACGGACTGGAATGGTCGATTGCCAAAATCACCGGGACTCCCGAGTTATCAGAGACAGAAAACAGAGAACACCGGCAGCTTGCCAACCTTCAGGAAGAGACAGCTCTCCTCCCTGATTATGCGCTCCCCACTGAAGAGGGAGTGACCCCCTCTGCTACCACTGAAAGAATGGGGACCAGCCTTTCCGGTCTCCTCGGCGGCGCGATCACCCTGGTGGTTTGTAGTCTGATCGGCGTGTTTTTGAAGAGACGAAGCACAGCCCAGCGAAAAGAGGCTTAAGATGCTGGCAATTGACGGCTCCTTTCTCGATTTCAAGCAGCTCGACCTGCTTGCCCTGCGCCAGACTCCTGTGCACCGCCTTGACCCCCGTGCCAAGGTGTTGACAACCTTTTGCTTCATCGTCTGCGTGGTTTCCTTCGATCGCTACCAGATCTCGGCCATGCTGCCCTTTATGATTTACCCTGCCGTATTAATGGCGGTCGGTGACCTGCCTTTCGGCTATATCCTGCGCAAGATCATGATCGTAATCCCCTTTGCCCTGCTGATCGGCCTCTTCAACCCGGTCTTTGATCGCCAGGTGCTTATGCAAATCGGCTCACTCGATATCTGGGGCGGCTGGATCTCCTGTCTCTCGATCCTGATTCGCGCTATTCTCACGGCGAGTGCGGCTATTATCCTGGTGGCTATTACCGGTTTCCCGGCAATCTGCGAAGCTCTTGAAAAGTTGAAGATGCCGCAGACCTTTGCCGTGCAATTGCTCTTTCTTTACCGCTACATCTTCGTCCTTACAGACGAAGGGGTCCGTACTGCAAGGGCCCGTCAATTACGCACCTTCGGTAACCGGGGCCTCGGCATCCGGCACTTTGGTTCTCTTGTCGGTCACCTGCTGCTGCGCACCTGGGAACGTGCTGAACGTATTCATATGGCGATGCTGGCCCGTGGTTTTTCCGGTGAAGTCCATTCCTCACGTCGGCCAAGCCACTTCGGACGCACGGAAGTGTTCTTCATGGCAGGCTGGATCACACTTTTTATTCTGCTACGCCTTTTCAATGCCCCGCAATTCCTCGGCGGCCTCTTCACAGGAACCATGCCATGAGCCACCATATTGTCCACGTCAAGAATCTGCAGCACATTTACCCTGATGAAACCGTTGCCCTGCGTGATGTTTCCTTCTTGATTCATCATGGTGAATCGGTGGGCATCATCGGCGCCAATGGTGCAGGCAAGTCAACCTTGCTGCTTCACCTCAACGGTTTTCTCGCCGCAACCTCGGGAGAGATCATCATTGGCGACGACACCCTGTCGAAGGAGACTTTGCCAGAGATTAGGCGCACCGTCGGTATGGTGTTTCAGGATCCGGAGGACCAGCTTTTCATGCCCACGGTTTTCGATGACGTCGCCTTCGGCCCTTTGAATATGGGACTATCTCACGAGGAAATCGAGGCCAGGGTTACGGAAGCTCTGGAAAGAGTGGATGCTGTGGAGTTACGCGAAAAGCCCCCATACCATCTCTCGGGTGGCGAGAAGAAGCGTGTAGCGATCGCCACCGTTCTGTCAATGCTGCCGGAGATTCTGGTGCTTGATGAACCAACTAATGGACTTGATCCCCATGCCCGACGTCAATTGATCGCCCTGCTTCAGGCTTTCCATCATACGCGCATTGTCACCAGTCATGATCTCGACATGATCCTGGAGCTGTGCGATCGTACCATCGTCTTGCACGAAGGTCTGGTGATGGCAGATGGGCCGACCATGGAAATCTTCAGCAACGATGAGCTGCTCAAAACCTGTCGCCTTGAAAAACCTTTTGCAATGCAGGGCTGTCCGGTCTGTTCACCTGACAAACAGATATCTCCAAAGCAGTCACCCCTGGTTGCACCTCACAGCGGTAAACCTCACGATCATCACCACGATCACTAGCCTGACCGAATCTTCATAATTTTAATGTGTATACGCTTTTTTCGCGAATGAGCCGGCAAAAAGAGTGTGTTAAGCTGCGCTTAGAAAGCTATGTGGTAGAGTTTCTATCGTTAGATGACTCAACCTAGGCGACACTGTCGTCGGAAATAAACAGGACGCTGCATGCAGCGCCCTCGACAACCCATTTTTCGGAGGGTAAACACCCATGAATGTTCACGAGTATCAGGCCAAAGCAATTCTGCGG
>JAAXQF010000571.1 GCA_012974435.1 Desulfuromonadales bacterium
GGTTGGCTACCATGTCTTTGAAGGCGACCAGAACACAGAGGACGACATGTTCGCAGGCTTCTCCCTCGGCTATAACGTGAGTAAGAGGTGGGCCGCGGAAGTTGAAGTCCGGTACACGGCAACGGAAACAGATTTGTCTGGGGTTTCATCTGAGGATATTGATGTCTGGTCCTTCGGCATGAATGCCCTCTACCACTTCAACCCGGACGGCCCCTTTGTTCCTTATTTATCAGCGGGTTTCGGCGGCATGTATTTCGATGTCGACGGCTATGATGACGACACAGATTACATGATGAACTGGGGCGCAGGCGCCAAGTACTTCATCAGCGACGACACGGCCTTACGCATGGACTTGCGCCATGTGATCGACTACCACTCCGATCGAGACTGGGATCGCACCAGTGGGGACAATATAGACAATAACTTCCTGGCTTCGGCCGGACTCTACTGGCAATTCGGCGGTCCTGCACTTGCCCCTCCACCACCATTGGACAGCGACGGCGACGGAATCCCTGATCTTCGCGACAAGTGCCCGGACACACCACTGGGCGTTATGGTTGACGCCGTCGGTTGTCCTCCTGTCGAAAAAACTCCTCCGCCACCGCCGCCACTGGTTGTAGTACCGCCGACCCCTCAAGTGACCAAGGAGATCATCACCTTCAACTTGCAGTTCGGCTTCGACAAGTACGATATCACCGACGAGATGATCCCTGTGCTGGAACAAGCCAAGCTCATCCTGGACGAAGACCCTGCCGCGACCTTCCTGGTATTAGGTCATACCTGCTCCATCGGCTCTGACAGCTACAACCAGAATCTGTCTGAACAGCGGGCAGGTTCAATCAAGAATTGGCTGGTTAGCAACGGTATTGTTGAGGAACGACTGGAAGCTATCGGCTACGGCGAAAGTCAGCCCAAGTACGACAATGGCATCGAGGAGAGCCGCAAGCTGAACCGCCGCGTCGAGATCATGACCCAGGAGGAGTAACCCGGCGATCATAAGAGTGCGGCAAGGAATTACCTGTCAGGTTAAGGACTATAGGGGAATTCTTCCGCAATCAGAATTTATTGCAGGCAACAGAAGGACGAAGGGCCGACACATTTGTGTCGGCCCTCAGATCACTAACAAACCCCGCATTTTCGAATACGGGGTTTTCTTTTACCGTTTGTCTGTAACGATATATTATGAGCTCAAGCACAAAGAGCTCCTACAGTGAGATATCATATTTATATTCACACCCTGCCCCTTTCGGGCTTTTGGGCAACGCTAATAATCACCTCGTAACTGGCCGGCAAGCCAGACTCACACCTGTAGCTACGCTCATATTCTTTCATCATCGATTGCATGACCTGGCGGGAAGCCAGCCCTCGCGGACGATCTGCGGACGCGTTACTGGCGCCTATCTGCTTGAGTTGCCGCAACAAGTCCGGGACATCACTGTGGTATTCAACATCCATTGTGCTGCAAAGATCATGACACGACAGCCCGGCCAACTCGATAGCGACAGAGACGTCATTGACATCAGGAAAGCTTTGCACATGTGAGGAGCGGCTCTGATTATTCTCGGCAACCGCGTGACGATGTGAACTACGCAGCTCGTGCAGGGTTTTTTCACCAAACAGCGCCATGGCAAAGAGCCCACCTGGCTTTAATATTCTGGCAACCTCTGTGAAAGCGGTGGGCAAGCAGTTAACCCATTGATAGACGGAGCTTGAAACGACTGTAGCAAAAGATTGGTTCCCGAAAGGGAGAAATCTTGCATCACCATCACAGGCAAATGCGCCGGGCATCCTCTGCGCAGCCTCATGGGTCATACCGTGAGCAATGTCCATAATAACCAGCGGTTGCTCTGTCACCAGCGAGGCGATTGCGGTAGCAAGAGCCCCTGTTCCGGTCCCGACATCCAGGATCATCCCTGATTTCACTTCAAGAGCAGACACTTTACTGCACAACAAATCAACGACACGCTTTTGCACGCAGGCATAACGGTCATAATCACCAGCATGACTCGAAAAGTTGCCACGCATGCGCTCACTGTCAATGGCCTTAACCGGAACCATCAGCAAAACTCCAATATGCTATCAACGACTTCCTGTGGTCGGCTCAGAAATGGTCCGTGCCCGACTCCGGAAAATTCCAAAAATTCACCATCCGGTAGCTGCTCAGCAAGATAGCGGCCCGCAGTCAGAGGGGTGATCTGATCCAACTCTCCGTGAATAACCAGTGCCGGTTGATCAATGTGCGTCAAGAGATCCAGTTGATTCTGTTCACAGAAACCATTTAACAGTTCCATCGCCGCTATCCGATCAGGGAGAGAACTCCGCTTCACAGCAAAGCTGCGAATTGCGCGCAGACGTTCCCTGGAGATGTCTTCGCCGGCAAAAGCCAGGTCGAAAAAATCAGCCAATGTTGTCTCAAAACGGCGGGCAAGATTTCGACCCAGGGCACGGACCTGAACTTCGGGCAGGCCAAAAGTCCAGTCGTCACCAGAAGTAAAACGTGGCGTGGTTCCGATCAGCAGAAGACGATCAACTCTCTGAGGCTTTTGACGAGCCATCTCCAGGGCGAGCATCCCGCCTAGCGACCAACCACCGAGGGCAATAGGGGCGCTTTCAATGGTCGCAAGCCAACAATTTAACGTTGTGGCAATACTTTCAAGATCGTTCTGCACCGCAGGCGACGAAGCACCATGGCCTGGGAGATCTGGTATCAACAGGCGGAAATCGTCGGCAAGCATGGCGACCAATTCGCTAAAGACTGACGCCGACGTAGCCCAACCATGAAGAAGCACAAGAGGAGGTCCATTGCCCACCTCGTACCAGGCCAGGACGCCACCGTTCGGCAATTTAAAGCGCTTTTGCTTCAACCGGAAAACTCCTTATGGGCGGCGAGAATCATTTTCGCGGCACGTTCAAGATCCACAGATTCATGACTGGCCATAACAGTGGCTCGCAAGCGACAGAGTCCTGGCGCAACCGTTGGCGGGCGAATGCCCTGCAAAAAGATTCCGTCTTCAAGCAGACGGCCAGTCATCTTCATGGTCGGCTCCGGGTCTTTGCTCAAGACCGGAACAATCTGTGTGGTACTGCCCAACAGATCCATGCCCCCGGCCGTCAACAAACCGACCAATTGTTTTCGATTTGCTTCCAGTTTGTCGCGAAGTCTGCAGCCCTCTTCGCTATCAACGAGATCAAAGGCGGCCATAGCCGCAGCAGGGACACCCGGCGGGAGGCTGGTGGAGAAGATAAATGCACGGCTGTTATTAATCAGCGTATCGATGACGACCTGCTCTGCCGCAAGGTAGGCACCGGCGCAGCCCAGGGCTTTACCAAGCGTACCCATATGCAAATCAATACGATCAAGACAGTCGAAATACTCCCCGGTACCCCGCCCTTCCTTACCAATAACACCAGTACCGTGTGCATCATCAACCATCAACAAGGCATCGTGCTCTTCCTTCAGATCACAAAGTTCGGCCAACGGCGCCTTATCACCATCCATACTGAAGACACCATCAGTGACAATCAACCAGCGCCCTTTACGATGTGGTTTTTCATCAGCCATGAGTTCGGTCAGGGCGGCAACATCGCAGTGTGGGTAAACGACCGTACGCGCACGGGCCAAGCGACAACCGTCAATAATCGAGGCGTGGTTAAGCTCATCGGAAAAGATCACGTCATCCGGACCAAAAAGCCCTTGCAAGATTCCCGTGTTCGCCACATAGCCGGAGTTGAACAGCAGTGCGGCGGCGGAGCCCTTGAAGAACGCGATGCGCTCCTCCAATGCGGCATGCGGCGGCATTGTCCCTGAGACAAGGCGGCTGGCTCCGGAACCCGTACCGTATTGCCTGGTCGCTATAAGCATCGCTTCTGTCAAGGCAGGGTGATCTGCAATACCGAGATAGTTATTGGAACAGAGCAAGAGTGCTTCGCGGCCATTGATATTGACTTTGGGTCCCTGCCCATCAACAACACGCAAGGAGCGCAACATGCCTTGCTGTGAAAGTTGGTCAAGCCGTGCTTGCCAATTACGCATCTTCCAACTCCCATTTCTTCAGAGGTGCAATTGTGCCTGCGGCATCAAAAAGAACCGGCTGACGTTCCAGGTAATCAACAAGAGCCGACACAGTAACTTTCGACCGGTCGACAAAAAAGACCCTGCCGCCACGCTTATCTCCAGCTGCTTTCAACTGTGAGATGCGTTGGTAACCACATTGCGGAGCAGCGACATAACCGGTCACATAATCGGGAGCATCAGACCAACAGAGTTCGGCAACAACACCAGGAGCCTGCAGAACCTTCCCCGACAGGACCAAGGCTTCAATAACTCGATGATGACCAAGCCCTGCTGCGACCAAAAGAGCTTCTACATCTGGTCGAAAGGTTGATAAAATGTCCATGCGTGAGACCCGAACACCCCGTGCCGGATCATGTTCCAGCCGCTCGCCGGTTACCGCATCCATGAGAACAGCTCCTCGCATAACGATTCCACCTGGACCAGCCCCCTCGGCGAGGGTGGCAACGGCAAGAGCGGCACAGTCTGCCGAGAGACCAGCCTCGATCAGAAACTGTGTGGCAGCCAGACGTCCTTCCTGAACATTCGCAACCTGATAACTGTGCACATCAGGAAGTTTTGCAAATTGCACCGTTACCGGATCAATTTGCTCTGAGTTACAATGAATCTTGTCAGGCGGTCCGAGAGGAGCGCTTAACGCACGCTCGATCAAAGCAGCCGTGGTTTCTGCAACAGCATGCACGGGGACAATGCGTTCCGCACCAGAAAGGTGCTGATCGTGGGAGGATGCCCGCATACGCACTGAATAGAGGGAGGTCATCATGGGACATGAAATTATCATTGCCACTCAGGGTTGTCAACCTTGCCTGGGCGATGGTTAACAAGTCTTTTCACTTGGGCTGACCAAGGTGATAATGTTAGCTTGCTCGCATAGCTAAGATAACTCCCTAAACAACGACATCAAGTTCAACGGACACATTCTAAACTGTCTCTTATACACATCT
>JAAXQF010000572.1 GCA_012974435.1 Desulfuromonadales bacterium
TGACCAACCTTTTCGCCACACTCTTCTTTTTCAGCTGGGCCCTGGCCCTGATTTACCTGTACTTCGAACTCCGTTATCGTATCCGCGCCACGGGCCTTTTTGTTATGCTTCTCAATCTGCTGCTACTCGGTGGCGCACTGCCACGAGACACAAAGATCTCTGCCTTGATCCCGGCGCTCGACACACCTTTATTCAGCTTGCACATTATTTTTTCTTTCATCGGTTACGCCTTTTTCGCCATGGCCTTTTCCATCGGCGCGCTCTACCTGTGTCAGACCCGCCTGCACAGCAACATGTTACCGGACCTGCAAACCCTGCGACGCATCAACGAAGAAGCGGTGTTTCTCGGTTTCAGCCTTTTTACCCTCTGCATGATCGCAGGCAGCATCTGGGCGCATATTGCCTGGGGCCACTGGTTCAGCTGGAACATCAAAAGTGTCTGGTCGGTGCTGGTCTGGATGTTCTATGCGGGGATGTGTCACGCCAAGTTCATACGCCGCTGGCAAGGAGGCGTTTACGCCTGGCTCTCGATTGCCGGATTCGGTGTCGTGCTTTTTACTTACCTTGGCATTGGCCTGTTGCTGGAAAGCAACCATCCTCTGGAGTAGCCAATGACTGACACCGAACAAAAGTCTCTATCGCTATTGCACAGGTTATGGCTGCTTGGCTGCTCACTGAAGCTGGCAATTGCCCTGGCCTCGGCAGCAACCCTTTTGATTATGGGCGGCTCGCTTGTCATGCACTTCAATCCAGCCATATTCGCTGGCATGGAAGATGACATCATGGCCCGCTGGCTGCCATGGGCATGGTCGCAAGCGCCCCTGCTGGTGGTTTGGGTTCCATTAAGCGGCATCTGTGTCTTACTCTTCGCCATCAACACTCTCTGCTGCCTGATCGACTGGCTTTTGAAAATCAAGGCCCGCTGGCGTAAAACTGGCGAATACCTGATTCATGCCGGCTTCATCCTCCTGAGCATCGCTTTCTTGTGGGGCAACATCAGCGGTTTCCGATCCGGTCCTCATCGCATTTTTCAGGGAGAACATCTGGCCATTCCCAACATGCCGGGGCTGTCTCTGCGATTAGAGAAGTTTACACCACAGCTCGAACCTTCGGGCCGCCCGCTTGATATGCTGAACCAGGTCTCTCTCTGGGATAACGGCACACAGGTCGCTGAAGCACTGGTACGAATGAACCACCCGCTCATACATAACGGACTGGTTATTCTGCCCACCTCCTTTGGCCAGGAGTTGGACGGCTTCAAATTTCACATGCCAGGCCGCGGGGTGATCGAGTTCAGAACCGGTAGCCAACTCTCAGTTTCTTCTGAGACCAATATTGTTCTCCACAAGATGCTCCCAGATGCACGTCGAAACAACCAGGGCAGGGTCGTTCAAACAGGTAGTCGTCTCAACAACCCGGCCATGCTGATCTCTCTTCAGGGGCCGTCAGGTAAACTTTGGGAAGGATGGTATTTTCTGCGCAGTCCACTGCCCCGGCAGTTGAGGGAAGCAGGTATCGCGTTACGTCCGACCGAACCCGTATTCAAAACTTTCAGCCTTTTGACGATTAACAGAGACCCTGGGGACAAAATGGCTGCGATGGGCGCTGGATGCATCACCCTCGGAGTATTCTTCGCCCTCTTCTCCTTTTATCGTAAAAGAGCACAGGGAGATCGCCCGGAAATTTGAGTGGCGTTTACTACTTGTCTCAACCCGCCTGATTGGCTATTTTTTGCCGACTTAGCAACCTTTCTTCTTCGAGTCATTACCAGTGACACACCTCTGGAAGAATAATGAATTCAGCCACCCTGTATTTTGCAGGCCATTCTTTCAGATGGTGGCACTATTTGAACCGGGGATTATGAAAAAATTCATTCCGACAATTTTATGCAATGCGGCACTGCTGCTGACTTTGTGTCTGCCTGCCGATACCCGCATGACAATCGGCTATATCTCGACGGCATCGCTTTCCGGTGCAAATCAAGGCAACATTGACCAGATAAGTGAACTACCAAGGGCTCACGCCCATGGCATCTTATAGGCCAAGCTCTGCTTGCCCGCTGTCTTCCTTACCTTGCATTTGGGAATAGTTGCGGATCGTGCTTTCATGAATACCAAAAGTAGACATAAAATAGCCGGTCGACCAAATTCCTGTCACTCCCCAGGAGACTTTGTCCAAATGGGGAAATTCTTCTCGCACCTTCCGGCCACTGTTGGCTTTCACCATATTCACCACTTCGCTCACCGAATACTTCGGTGGTATCGACATCAGCAGGTGCATGTGATCAACATCAGTGTTCACATCAAGAACTTCAATGTCAGGGTGAATTCTGTTCACCTGATGCACCAACTTCTGCAAATAGTCGCCAACACCGGCCTTCAGTATCTTGCGACGATATTTGGTCGACACAACTATATGGTAGCGGGTGGAATAGACTGCGTGCGCTTGCTTCCGATAATCCATGCGCCCATTCTATCGGAAGACAGCGGGAACTTCCATCCACAGGCTCACGCCTGTGGTATTACGGTGTAAGTAATAAATTCCGCAATTGAAGTCAGTGACCTGCTTGGGCGCCTGCTTGATGCCGCCCTTGGAGCCTTGCATGCCAAGCGCGGCTTATTGGCACTGATTCGTGGCAATGGCCGCAGTCACTTCGTCATCAAAATGAGTTGCGGCATCGCAGCAGACTTTGTACAGGATCATCCAGATCAACTTCCTGAAGGACTCCTGTTGGGTATTGCCCGCAGCGGCAGCCCGATGGTTGTACCTGAGGAGTTGCCCGGCTACATGGCCGACCGGGTGACAATCGCCGAACAATTGCTGGTGGAGAAACCCGGATTACTCTCTGTGCCTCTCTATCATCGCGACCGTGCGATCGGTGTGATGGTCTTATTCGGCTATGCGGAGGGGACGCCTTTTACCGATCAGAATCTGCAGTTCCTCGTGCAACTGGCTCATCACGCAGCGATCACTCTCGAAAAAGCTGGCATCATTCACCAATTGAAGCGGCAGAGCAAAAGTAACAAGACTTGACCAGGGAAACATTGATCAAGAGAATCGAGTAGGGTGAGGCGAACTGATCAAGCTCGCCTCATCCCTCTCACAGAACCGTACGTACGGGCCTCG
>JAAXQF010000087.1 GCA_012974435.1 Desulfuromonadales bacterium
GTCCGGGGTTGGACCAAGTCAAGTTGCTGTAATCAAAAGAAATATCTTTTCAAAAGGCCCCATTTTAGGCCTTACAAGCCCTTTTTTGACATCAAAATCAAGCCTGTAAACATTTAATCCATAAAAGGAATTAGGGTGCATCTACCGAAGAGTTCGGGGAGCCAGGGACACTCAATATTGAGTGCCCCCGATTCCCGTTTACGTTTTATTTCATCTCACCATCCCTCTTAATCTCCTCCAGCACCGCCTGGAAGCGTGATAATTCCTGCTTAAACTCTTCAGATTGCGCTATCTCAGTGCGAAAACGAGGGACATAATACCTATTCTAATGCTGGAGCACGGGGTCACTCCAACCCTTTATCTTGACCCTTCCTTACCCCAAACAGTAATCTTAAACAGTTAGCTGTTGTTCTATCGGTCACTATTGATACGCATCACACCGTCAAAGAGTAAGGCACCCATGTCCATACTCAAGGTCGACTCTCTACGCAAAGCTTATGGCACCCTGAACGCGGTTGATGGGATATCCTTCGCCGTACAGTCGGGGGAGTGCTTTGGTCTGCTCGGGCCGAACGGGGCAGGGAAGACCACCACCATTCGTATGCTCTACGGTTATACGCCGCGTGATGCTGGGCGGTTGGAGCTGTTTGGTCTCGATATTGATGTGCACTTGCGTGAAATCAAGCGCCGGATCGGCATCTGCCAACAGGAAGACTCCCTCGACCCGGACCTGACGGTACGCGATAACCTAGTCGGTTACGCGCGCTACTTTGCGATCTCCCGCCAAGAGGCACAACGCCGTGCCGATGAGCTGCTCGATTTCTTCGCCCTGCAAGGCCGCGCCAAGGACAAGATCCTGGTCCTCTCCGGTGGTCTGAAGCGCCGCTTGATGCTGGCGCGCGCCTTGGTTAACCAACCTGAATTTCTGATCCTTGATGAACCGACCACCGGCCTCGATCCGCAGAGCCGGCAGCTGCTGTGGGAAAAGCTCAACGAACTGAAAAAGCAGGGGCTGACGATTCTGCTCACGACCCATTACATGGAAGAGGCTGAACGCTTGTGCGATCGACTGGTGATCGTTGACCACGGCCAGATTCTCGTTGAGGGTAAGCCGCGTGAGCTGGTGCGTGAACATGTCGGTCACACGGTGCTGGAGATCGCTGACCCGGATCAGCAGGTGCGCGACTTCCTGGCCAGGGAAGCCTGCCGGGTGGAAGATCTCGACCGGCGCATGCTGGTCTATCTCGACGACGGTGACGAGCTCTTTCTCAGGCTGACTCGCGATGTGCGCACCGAAGGCTGTATGCTGCGCCCGGCGGGGCTGGAAGACCTCTTCCTTAAACTGACCGGACGGGAGCTGCGCGAATGAAGTGGCCAAAGCCCTCACAGATTAGTTCCCGGGCCTTAAGGGTCTGGCAGCGCAACTTCAGCATCTATCGCCAAAACTGGAAAATCTCCTTTGTGCCGCCGCTGCTTGAGCCGCTTCTCTACATCCTTGCCTTCGGTGTGGGGCTTTCGGTGATGATTGGTGATATATCCTACGGCGGGCAACAGTTGACCTACACCCGATTCATCGTTCCGGCGCTGGTCTCTGTAGCAATCATGTACAACGCCTTTTTTGAGACCACCTATAACAGCTTCGTGCGAATGTATTACCAGAAGACTTTCGACGCCCTGCTGGCGACTCCGTTGAATCTGGAGGAAGTCATCCTCGGTGAGATGCTTTGGGCTGGGACCAAGTCGGTGATTGCCGCCACCCTTATGAGCATCGTGGTCTCGCTCTGTGGCTTCTTCGACTTTCCAGGCGCTCTGCTGCTGATTCCGCTGGCGGCGTTGGGCGGTCTACTCTTTGCTGCCCTGGGGATGATCTGTACCGCACTGGTGCCGGGGATAGAGACCTTCAACTTGCCGATCTTTCTTGGCATCACACCTATGTTCCTCTTCAGTGGGACATTCTTCCCGCTGCAGAATCTGCCGGGCTGGGCTCAGAACGTGGCGCAGTTGCTTCCGTTGACCCATCTGGTCTCTCTGGTGCGCGGCTGTAGTCTGCAGATCTGGAGTGGAGACCTTTGGCTGAGCCTGCTCTATCTGCTGATAGCGACACTTATGCTGTTGCCATTGGCGATTGCCCTGATGGTGCGGCGGATTGTGGTTTAGCAACGAATAGGTCAAAAATTGGTGACAGTTACCTTCGCCATTGGGGTCGGACCATCGCAACCTATTGATATCAAGTGTTCGGGGTCAGGTCTTGAATCTTGAATAAACTCAAAGATCAAGACCTGACCCCGTTCTATTAGTAAGCCTCGAACAAACACTTTCCCTTGTCGTCAAGTACCGGCATCTGGGACACTCAAAATTGAGTGTCCCTTTTGAGTGTCCCCAATTTCTACTCGTTATTTTTTCTGCGTTAACACAATAACCCTTGAATGGATCCGGTCAATTGCTTGCTTCGGGTTTTGTACTATGATTCAAGTGAGTAGGGGGCTTTGAATTGCCCGGATCTGATTTGATGGCGCAGCTTGTCATTTCATGGGCCAGCAGATATCGGGCAGCTCTTAATTGCGAGGCGAAGTCGCTATGAAATGTGCTCAGATCCTCGAGATCGAAAAACTCCGTGACCGGACCGGACTCTTTGCCGATCGATACGAGGCCGGGCAGGTGTTGTCCGGGTTGGTCGGACAGCTTGATCTGCAGCATCCTCTGGTGTTTGCCATACCGGCCGGAGGGCTGCCGGTCGCAGTCCCGCTTGCCGAAGCCCTGAACTGTCAACTGGACGTAGCTGTCGTCAGTAAAATCACTTTGCCCTGGAACACTGAGGCCGGTTACGGGGCGGTCGCCTTTGATGGCAGTTACTTGCTCAATGAAGCGATGATAAGGGCTGTTGGACTAGATGAGAGTGACGTTACCCGTGGTCTGGAAGAGACCAGGGCAAAGGTCATCAGGCGGGTCGCGGCATTGCGAAAAGGGCGGCCAATGCCAGATATGCTAGCGCACCAAGTCATTGTGGTCGACGACGGCCTGGCCAGCGGATTCACCATGCGTGCAGCTGTGGCCGCCTTACGTCGGGCGGGGGCAAGAGAGCTCATTGTTGCTGTTCCCACCGGCCATGAGAATTCTGTGCGGAGCCTGGCGGAAAAGGTTGATATCATCTGTTGCCCTAACATCAGGGGTGGCCGATCCTTTGCCGTGGCATCAGTCTATCAGCACTGGAGTGATGTCAGCGAAGCGGAAGCTGAACAGATATTGCTTGGAACTGGGGACACTCAATATTAGGTGATAGTGTTCTGGCATGAGTGGAACCTCCGCCGGTTTTGGGACCTGATTCCATTGTCGAGCGCATAGAGCTTGTGAAAATAGCGGCGCGCAGCCTTGCGCCCGACCAATCGAACAAGGGTCTTCGCCGACAGGGGATGACCCCTTTTCACTATTCAGCAGTGGGATTAGACAGCTCCCAATGCTGGGTCTCTGCATCATGGCGCAAGATATACCGCCGACCATCATCGCCTTCAACCTTGAAATAGCGATAGTCCGGTGCCAGCCAGCGATCAATCACCGATATGATCTCGATGCAGTGTTCATCCAGGTGAAAGCGGCGCGGAGTTTCCTCGCCGCGATAACCCGCATAACATTCGACCCGTATGGTGATGGTCATCATGACGGCTTGTCCCTATTGCAACAGCTGGTCGATTTGTTGTTCGGCCTCATCGCGGGAGATGTCGCAGCAGCTTTCCAGCCTGCCAATCATGCGTTTGCGCAGACCGGCAAAGAAGACTTGATCGTCACCGGCAATCTCTCCCCAGAGCTCGCTACTGAAACCTTTGACCTGACCCCGATACAAAACGAAGAGCAACAGATTAACGATCTGATGCTCTAAAACTACTAAAAAACACAGAAGCTCTATAACTGTAGGCAGACAAAAACAAACCCCACATAATCTCAGGGTGAAGTTTGTCAACAATCTGAGGCGACCATTCGGTCGCCTCTCTCAAGTTCTTCTGCGCTAAAAACAACAGTGACGAAAAATTACCGCTGGGCTACCCTGAATCGACTGCATTGTTCAACAGTTGCCGCATCTGCTACCTATTAAAGTAGTTCTGCTTGATTCAGGTCCTGTCTGGGCTGTCTGGCGGTTCCGTTAGGTGTTGCCATAGGTTGCCCTCAGGTTTTTACGTGCTCCATGCTGGCTTATTTCGCCACTGTCTGATTTAAATTTATCGCCTCTTCGGCGACTGTCAATACAACTAAGAAAATAAAATATCGGTTAATCGGCTAATAAAAAAAACGCCATACTGGCGCGCTGTCCGCACTACGGGTAACCCTTATTAATTCGGTGTCACACACCGTGTGTGTTATCTGAATCTTACCCCATGTACGCATGTACACCATGTACAGATGACCCTTTGATGCGGTCAGCTTTTCTTGCTGGTTTTAGCGTAGAACACGGAATACTTCTGGGTCACCTTGCTGCCGTGGCATTGAGGGCATTCGACCTGACCCCGGTCATGTTCGGTCATGCTGAGTATGACCGTGAAGACCTCCTGGCATTTCTGACATTGGTACTCATAAGTAGGCATGGCACTCTCCCTGCGCTAAAATCTGATAATTATAGTTTATGATGATTCGGTCATGTTGCAAGGTGAAGAACAGGAAACGGTGAACATAATGCCCTTTCCCATGAAGCACATATACTGTCGCCGGATGTCCCGGCTGACATCCTCACTGCCGAGGTATGGGGCTTGGCAACTCGCCTGGCAGCAGAGGGCGAGGCGCCATCTTGCCACTGGTCGCAACCATCTTCCGCTGCGTTGACCACCGATTTCCCTTCTGCACTCACAGCAACCCGGCTGTTTCCTGCTAAACTTGGCAATCATGGTCAAGCCTCCTCAAAAAACGAGTCGCTTCATGACAAACGTTATTGTCTTTGGCCTGTTTCTCATCATCTTCCTGGCTCTGTGCGGCTATTTCATGAGCAGGATGCCGGGACGCTCCTTTTCCGGGACGTTGCCGGAACTGACCGCTTCCGAGCTGCTCCTCAAGGAT
>JAAXQF010000266.1 GCA_012974435.1 Desulfuromonadales bacterium
GTCGAAGCTGGACCGTGTACGGTTCTGCAGAAGAAGACTGATGCAACCGACGGATATAATGCGCTGCAGCTCGGCTTCATGCCTAAGAGTGCCCATCGTACGAACAAACCTGAAATGGGTCTGTTTCGCAAGGTTGGCAAGGGCGCATTTAAGCACCTGAAAGAGCTTCAGGCTGCAAATGTTGATGATTATCAGGTCGGCGATGAGGTCACTTGTGACTCTGTCTTTTCTGCCGGCGATATCATTGATGTGTCGGGGACCAGTATCGGTAAAGGTTTCCAAGGTGTCATCAAGCGTTGGGGATTCTCCGGCGGGCGTGCCACTCACGGTTCTAGGTTTCACCGTCATGGTGGTTCTATCGGCCAGAGCGCTACACCGTCAAAAGTCTTCAAAGGTAAGAAGATGGCAGGTCAGATGGGTAATGCGAAGGCAACGACGCAGAATCTGGAAGTGGTTGCTATTCGTGCTGATGAGAATATCATCCTGGTTAAGGGTGCTATCCCTGGAGCCAAAAACAGTGTGGTGGTGATTCAGAAGGCAGTGAAGGCTGTTGCCAAATAAATGACCGACCAGGGGTTTAGGAGTTAGATCATGGCAAAAATTGCTGTATATGACATGGACCGGAAACAGGTCTCGGAGCGCGAGCTCAATGACGAAGTGTTTGACACTGACGTCAAGGGATACCTGATTCACGATATGGTCCGCTACCAGCTGGCTGCGCGACGCCAAGGTACGGCTAAGACTAAAGGCCGGAGCGAAGTTCGTGGTGGTGGCAAGAAGCCTTTTAAGCAAAAGGGAACCGGTAATGCCCGTCAGGGAACACCGACTGCACCGCACTTTGTTGGTGGTGGTACGGCTTTTGGCCCGACACCCCGTGATTACAGCTTCAAGCTGAATCGCAAAGTCAAAAAGGGTGCTTTAAAGAGTGCTCTCTCCCTACGCTTCAAGACAGATACGATGACTGTTCTGAATCAACTTCAGGTTGAGCAGGTCAGCACCAAATCATTTGCAGAAGTGCTGGGTCGATTTGAACTTGACAATGTTTTGATAGTTGTCGAGGACGAGAATACCAACGTAGAACTGTCGGCTCGCAACATTCCGCATGTCAAGGTTCTGCGTTCGGACGGCGTCAACGTCTACGATGTAATGAAGTATCGCAATATACTTATTACTGAAGAAGCCGTTGCCAAGCTGGAAGGAGCTTTAGCGTAATGAGACCTCTGCATCAGATTATCAAAAAGCCGCTGATTACCGAGAAGACGAGCCAACTGAAAGAAGAATCACAAGTTGTCGCCTTTGAAGTAGCGATGAATGCCAATAAGGTCGAGATCAAACAGGCCATAGAAAAGGCATTTGACGTTAAGGTGGAAAACGTAAAGACTCTCGTGGCAGTTGGTAAAGTCAAGCGCGTTGGCAAGACGTTCGGCAAGCGATCCAATCGCAAAAAAGCCTACGTTACACTGGCCGCAGGTAATGACATCGACTTCTTCGGCGTATAACAGTCTGAAACTTATTGGAACGGAGTTAGTATAATGGGGATCAAAAGCTATAAGCCGACCTCTCCCGGCCGACGCGGTATGACCTCCTCGACTTTTGAGGAAATCACCACGGACCGGCCCGAGAAATCGCTGCTTGCACCTCTTTCAAAGAGTGGCGGTCGGAATAACAACGGCCGGATCACGAAACGCCACACCGGTGGCGGGCATAAGCGTAAGTATAGAATTATCGATTTCAAGCGCGATAAAAAAGAAGTGCCGGCAAAAATTGCTTCGGTTGAATATGATCCGAATCGTTCTGCTCGCATCGCTCTGCTCAATTACGCTGATGGTGAAAAACGTTATATTCTTGCCCCGGTTGGTATCAAGGTTGGTGATGTTATTGTCGCCAGTGAGACTGCTGATATTATTCCCGGCAACGCAATGTCGATCCGTTCGATTCCTTTGGGAACCTGGATCCATAACATTGAAATGAAGATCGGCAAGGGCGGTCAGTTAGCCAGAAGTGCTGGAACCTACGCACTACTTGCTGCTAAAGAGGGCAAATACGCCCAGTTGCGACTACCTTCAGGCGAGGTTCGCCTTGTTCTTCAATCTTGTTGTGCAACGATCGGTCAGGTTGGTAATGCTGATCATGATAATATCAAGATCGGTAAAGCTGGTCGTAACCGCTGGCTCGGCAAACGTCCGCAGTCACGTGGTGTCGCCATGAACCCGGTTGATCATCCGCACGGTGGTGGTGAAGGTAAGAGTTCCGGTGGTCGTCATCCGGTCACACCATGGGGTGTACCGACCAAGGGTTATAAGACCCGTACGAATAAAAGAACGGATCGCTTCATTGTCCGTCGTCGGAAAAAATAGCAATTCGTCATTGTGAATAGAGGAGAAGTCAGTGGCTAGATCGATTAAAAAAGGACCATACATACAGGACAGCTTGCAACGCAAGGTTGATGCATCAGAGGCAGGGTCACACAAGGTCATTAAGACCTGGTCCCGTCGCTCGACCATCTTCCCTGAGTTTGTCGGACTGACCTTCGCTGTCCACAATGGTCGTAAATTTATACCGGTATTCGTGTCTGAGAACATGGTTGGACACAAACTGGGCGAATTCGCCCCGACCCGCACCTACTACGGACATGGCTCCGATAGAAAAGGCAAGCGGTAAATAGGGTCGATAAAGGAGTTTTTGATGGAAGCGAAAGCCACGCTTAAATTTGCGCGACTCTCTCCGCAGAAGACACGTTTAGTTGTCGATATGATCCGCGGAATCGGAGTTCAAGACGCATTGAATATTTTGAAGTTCTCGCCGAAGAGATCAGCCGCCATTGTTTCATCATTGGTCAGTTCAGCTATTGCAAATGCTGAGCAGAGTGGTGTTGATGATGTGGATAGACTGTTTGTCAAGGCGGTCACGGTAGATCAGGGACCTGCTCTTAAGCGGTTTATGCCACGAGCCCAGGGACGTGCGACCAAAATTCGTAAGCCGACAAGTCACATTACTGTCGTGCTCGACGAAAAATAGAGGAGGTATAGGTTTGGGCCAAAAAGTTCATCCAATAGGTTTCCGTCTTGGTGTTATCCGTACCTGGGAATCCCGGTGGTACGCCGAGGCAGATTATGCCAAGTTACTGCACGAAGACATCAAGTTGCGTAACTACTTGAAGAAGCGTCTTTATCATGCAGGTATTTCAAAGATTGAGTTTGAGCGCGCTGCGAGTAAAACCAAGATTCACATCTTTGCAGCTCGACCAGGCATCATCATCGGTAAAAAGGGTTCTGAGGTTGAGGTTCTGAAAAAAGAACTGGCCAAGCTCACCGATACTGAGGTCTTCATTAATATTCAGGAAGTTCGTAAGCCTGAAGTTGACGCACAACTCGTAGCTGAGAGTGTTGCGTTGCAGATGGAGCGTCGCATTGCATTTCGTCGGGCAATGAAAAAATCGGTTGGTCAGGCACTTAAATTTGGTGCCCAGGGGATCAAGATCAATTGCTCCGGCCGCCTCGGCGGTGCTGAAATGAGTCGAACCGAATGGTATCGTGAAGGTCGTGTGCCGTTGCATACTTTGCGGGCTGACATTGATTACGGTTTTGCTGAGGCGAAGACCACTTATGGCATCATTGGTGTCAAGGTCTTGATTTTCAAGGGTGAAGTTTTGGCTCAGAATCAGCCGAAGTAAGTTTTTTCTTAATAGGAGTCTGGCGTCATGTTAATGCCAAAGAAGGTTAAATACAGAAAAACGTTCAAAGGCCGGATGAAAGGATCGAATCCGGGCGGAACGGATCTCAACTTCGGAGATTTCGGACTGCAGGCGCTTGACCGCGGTTGGTTGTCTGCCCGTCAGATTGAGGCCGCACGTCGTGCCATGACCCGTTACGTTAAGCGTGGTGGTAAGATCTGGATCCGTGCTTTTCCCGATAAGCCGCTTACCAGCAAGCCTGCCGAAACCCGTATGGGTAAAGGTAAAGGTTCACCCGATAGTTGGGTTGCTGTGATTCGTCCAGGGATGATCCTGTACGAGATGACCGGTATTCCAGAGGACGTTGCTCGCGAGGCTTTTCGTCTCGCTGCTCATAAGCTGCCGATGAAGACAAAGTTTGTATGTAGAGAGGAGGCTTCCCATGAAGGCTAGTGAAATCAGGGACCTCAGTGTAGAAGATCTGGGAAAAAAGAAAGAGGAATTGGATCAGGAGTTGTTTAATCTCCGGTTTCAACTCCATACCGGACATCTTGAAAATACTGTCCGGGTAAACCAGGCTAAAAAAGACATTGCACGTGTAAATACTGTGCTGCGCGAAAAAAGCGCTTAAGAGAATCTGAGGACGACCATGAATCAGCGTGGAAATCGTAAAACCCAGGTCGGGATTGTTTCAAGTGATAAAATGGACAAGACTATCGTCGTAAAAGTCGAGCAGATTGTCAAACATCCTGTCTACCTGAAATACATGAAGCGGAACGTAAAGTATAAAGCACATGATCCAGAGAACTCCTGCGCCATTGGCGACAAGGTGTTGATTGCAGAATCACGCCCCTTGTCCCGCGATAAGCGCTGGAAGCTTCGCGAGATCCTGGAAAAAAACGCGACCGTTTAGGAGATAAGAACCATGATTCAGATGCAATCTATGCTTGATGTTGCTGATAATTCTGGTGCGCGGAAACTCTGCTGCATCAAGGTTCCTGGCGGTTCAAAGCGCAAGTATGCTGGGATAGGTGATGTTGTCATCTGCTCGGTCAAAGAAGCCATCCCTAATTCCAAAGTGAAAAAGGGCGACATTGTCAAGGCGGTTATTGTCCGGACCAGAAAAGAAGTCAATCGCGCTGACGGTTCTTTGATCCGTTTTGATAATAACTCTGCTGTCGTGGTTAGCGCAGCTGGGGAGCCGGTCGGTACCCGTATTTTCGGGCCGGTTGCACGAGAGCTACGGGCAAAGCGTTACATGAAGATCGTTTCGCTGGCTCCGGAAGTGCTGTAACAGGATTTGGGAGAGAAACAATGGCGGTAACAAAGCTCCATGTCAAAAAA
>JAAXQF010000137.1 GCA_012974435.1 Desulfuromonadales bacterium
TATAACCGACAGCGCCACCGTAGATCTCACGACGCACCGGCTCCATCTCCTCAATAATTTCCATGGCACGAATTTTAGGGGCGCCACTTAAGGTCCCCGTCGGGAAGGTTGCAGAGAAGACATCCAGAGCATCCTGTCCTGGCATAAGGCGTCCACTGACGTTGGAAACGATGTGCATAACGTGCGAGTAACGCTCAACAACCATCAGTTCGTCCACCTGCACAGAACCGGTCGCACAAACACGGCCAAGGTCATTGCGGCCTAGGTCAACCAGCATGATATGCTCAGCAACCTCTTTCGGATCGGCCAGCAACTCCTCTTCCAGGAGCTGGTCCTCATCGAAGGTCTTTCCCCGGGGCCGAGTTCCGGCAATAGGGCGAACCTCAACATGATCCCCCTCCTTGCGCACCAAGACCTCCGGAGAAGCCCCGATGACTCGAGTATCATTAAACTGCAAGTAGAACATGTAGGGGGAAGGGTTGATCGTCCGCAAAGCGCGATAGACATCAAAAGGTTCCGCATCAAGATCTCCGGAGAATCTTTGCGAGAGAACAACTTGAATGACATCACCTGAGCGTATGTAGTCTTTACAACGTTCGACGGCAGATTCAAAATCTGGACGGCTGAAATTCGAGAGCAGGTCTGCATCAACCTTAACCTTGGAAGCCGCAGGCCTCTCGCGCAAAGGTTTGCGTAACAACGCTACCATATCGTCTATACGTTTGAGTGCAGCATCATACGAAACGCCAGGGTCATCGTCTTCACGCAAGTGAACATTGCTTAAGACCTTGATCTTCTGCTGCAGGTTATCGAAGATAAGCAACGTTTCGGTAATCAGGAACCAGCTGTCGTAAGCACCTATCTCGGCTTCATTGAGATCAGGAAGCTCCTCGATGTGGCGTACCATATCGTAGCCCAGGTAACCAACAGCACCACCGAAGAAACGTGGCAATTCAGGAAGAGAGACCGGTTGGTAAGGCGCGAGAAAAGCTTTTAGTTCGTCGAGTGGATTATCAGCTTTACCGGACTTGAGCGCGACACCATTTTCGAGGATTTCAAAGTGATTGCCGCGACACCGAAATGCACGCCCTGAACCAACGCCAAGAAATGAATAACGTGCCCATTTCTCGCCGCCGGCGATACTTTCGAGCAAAAAGGCACTTTGCCGATCGTCAATCTTGCAGAAGGCTGAAACCGGAGTTTCCATGTCAGCGAGAATTTCGCGATAGACAGGAATCAAGTTACCTTGGCGGGTCAGATTTTGGAACTCTTCACGAGATGGGGAATACATGTCATTTCCTTACTGAATTAACGCGATAAATTAGCATGAAGGCTGACAAATGGCAAGGAAGCAGAGCGCAGTAAAGCAATAAATGATTGACCGAAAAGTGTCGAGTTGATATGCATACGCAACTTGGTCGAATTCGGCAAATATTCCAACATCAATCAATCTACAAAACTGTTTATTTAAAGGAGAGAAGATGATACGTGCAGCAGAGCAGGACACTGTTAAGGTTGAGTATACGGGCAAGCTAAGGGATGGGACGATTTTTGATGCGTCTCAAGAAGATCGCCCATTGCGTTTCATCATCGGCAAAAAAGAAGTCATCCCAGGTTTTGAAGAAGCCGTTGCGGGTATGTACCAGGGAGAGAGCAAAACGGTCACCATTCCCTGTGACAAAGCCTACGGAACAAGTGACCCTGAGCTTGTCACGCAAATCGACCGGAGCACTATAGGCCAGGATGTCGACCTCCAGGTTGGTGGACAGTTGGAAGTCACTAACCAGGATGGCAGCGTGTTTCATGTCATGGTCAAAGACTTTACTGAAGCTCTGATCACGCTTGATGCAAACCACCCATTAGCGGATAAAGATCTGACCTTTGACATCAAGCTTCTGGAAGTTACCCAGACGGAAAAGAAGTAAGTACAAATCAAATTTCAAGCAATAAAGAAGGGCGGGATGATATCATCCCGCCCTTCTTTATTTGATTCTCATGTCCCGCCAGACTATTTCTCGTCTTTTGGCACTTCAGCAGGTGCCTCTTCAGCAGGTGCTTCCTCGACAGGAGTCTCCTCAACTGGAGCTTCTACCTTTTTAGCAACCTTCTTCGCAGGAGCCTTTTTCTTTTTCGGTTTGACGGCCACTTCCTCTTCGACCAGTTCGATCCGAGAGAGAGCAGCGTTATCACCTGCCCGGAGACCAAGTTTGATGATTCTCGTATAACCACCAGGACGATCAGCATAACGAGGCGCAATCGTATCGAACAGCTTAGCAGTTATTTTATTGTCACGCACAACCTGCATGATCAGGCGGCGGGAGTGAAGATCACCGCGTCTTGCCATGGTGATCAACTTCTCAGCCATCTTGCGCAGTTCCTTGGCGCGAGCGTCAGTCGTGGTGATTTTTTCACAATCGAAAAATGAAGTCACCATGTTACGCATCATGGCCTTACGGTGGCTGGTATTACGACCCAGCTTTCTTCCTGATTTTCTATGGCGCATTGCTATCTGTTCCTTTCTCCGGGCAACATCCCGTTAAGGGTTGTCCCTAGATTTCTTCTTCGCTCTTTTCGAGCATCTTGAGATATTCTGGGTCCGGGAAGCCTTCGATAGACAAGCCCAGAGTTAAACCCATTTCAGAGAGAATATCCTTGATTTCATTAAGTGACTTACGGCCGAAGTTCTGTGTTTTCAACATTTCTGCTTCGGACTTCTGCACCAACTCACCGATCAGACGGATGTTGGCGTTCTTCAGGCAGTTGGCGCTACGCACCGATAGCTCAAGTTCGTCAACACGACGATAGAGGTTCTCGTTAATCGGTTGCTTGGTACCTACCTCTTCATCAGTTTCTTCAGGCTCAAGAGCCTCGTCGAAGTTGATAAAGAGTTGGACCTGTTCCTTAACGATCTTAGCTGCATAAGCAAGAGCATCATCAGGCTTGACACTGGCGTTGGTATGAATCTCCAAAACCAGTTTGTCGTAATCAGTTACCTGACCAACACGAGCATTGCTTACCGTGTAGTTGACTTTCTTGATCGGCGAGAAGAGCGCGTCGATAGGAATGGTGCCAACCGGAGCCTTTTCATCACGGTTCCGCTCAGCGGGACCGTAACCTTTGCCCATGGTCACGACCATGTCCATTTCGATCTCTGCTTCTTTACCACAAGTTGCAATGAAGTGATCAGGATTCAGAATTTCGACATTCGAATCAGTAATGATATCTCCGGCCTTAATAACACCAGCACCTTTTTTAACAATGCGGATATTACGTGGTTCATGACCATGCAGTTGAATCAGGACACCCTTAAGGTTAAGGATTATGTCCGTCACATCCTGTGTCACACCAGGAACAGTGGAGAATTCATGCAGAACACCCTTAATACGAACTGAGGTGATTGCCGCCCCCTGCAGCGAGGAGAGCAAAACCCGGCGCAGGGCATTACCCATGGTTGTACCGAAACCACGTTCAAATGGCTCCGCTGAAAACTTGCCATAAGTGGCAGTCAGCGTATCGGCATCAACCTGGAGACGCTTGGGCTTGATCAGTTCTCTCCAGTTTTTAAACATGCGATTCCTCCGTTTGAGGTTTCTCTAAAAAGTTACAAATCGCCAGACGAATCTGTCGGTTACTTAGAATAAAGTTCGACAATCAGGTGTTCCTGGAAGCTTGGCGTAGTCATTTCAGCACGTACAGGCAAAGTCTTGACAGTTCCCTGGAATGCATCACGAGTCAACTCAACCCAAGAGGGAATGCCGCGGCGCATAACGCCATCGAGAGCCTCGTTAACGCGAATAATCTTACGACTCTTCTCACGCAACTCAACAACATCACCAGGACGCACGAGATACGAAGGAATATTCACCCTGCGATCATTAACCAGAAAGTGGTTGTGTCGTACAAGCTGGCGGGCCTCACTACGTGACGTAGCAAATCCCATCCGATAAACCATGCTGTCAAGGCGACGCTCGAGCAGAACCAGCAGGTTCTCGCCAGTAACACCCCTCATACGGTCAGCTTCTTTAAAATAGTCACGGAATTGCTTCTCAAGCAGACCATAGGTACGCTTGACACGCTGCTTTTCACGTAACTGAGTGCCGTAATCGGAAACCTTGATACGACCCTGGCCATGTTGACCGGGAGCATAGTTGCGGCGTTCCAGGGCGCACTTGTCTGTGTAACAACGGTCGCCTTTCAGGAACAACTTCATATTTTCCCGCCGGCACATGCGGCAAACGGGTCCAGTGTTTCTCGCCAACGTTCGTCCTCCTTAATGTCTGGTTAGACTCTTCTACGCTTGGGTGGACGGCACCCGTTATGCGGTATCGGAGTGACATCCTTGATCATAGTGATTGTCAGACCTACTGACTGCAAGGCACGCAGGGCAGATTCACGACCGGAGCCAGGGCCTTTGACCCAGACTTCGATACTGCGTAAACCATGTTCCTGAGCTTTCTTTGCTGCATCTTCGGCGGCCATCTGAGCTGCAAAAGGAGTACTTTTACGACTCCCTCGAAAGCCCTTGGAGCCGGAGGTACACCATGAAATCACGTTGCCGGTCACATCTGTGATCGTAATGATCGTATTGTTGAACGTCGCCTGGATATGAGCAATTCCATTTGGGACATTCTTCTTTTCACCTTTTTTGCGTACGCGTTTACCAGGCTTAGCCATGGTTCCTCCTGATTACTTCTTCTTACCAGCGACGGTCTTGCGTGGACCCTTACGGGTTCTTGCGTTGGTCTTGGTCTTCTGTCCACGTACAGGTAAGCCTCTACGATGGCGCAGACCACGATAACAACCGAGATCCATAAGTCGCTTAATGTTCATTGTCACTTCGCGACGCAGGTCACCCTCAACCTTGCAATCACTGTCAATAACCTTACGGATCTTGGCTACTTCTTCCTCAGTCAAATTATCTGAACGAGTGTTGAAGTCAACACCAGCCTTGGACAATATATTCTGGGAAGACGAGCGACCGACACCAAAGATGTATGTCAGCGCTATTTCAATCCGTTTGTTTCTGGGTAAATCGATACCAGCGATACGAGCCAATGTCCGACCCTCCTAAAATACTTAACCTTGTCTCTGTTTATGCTTGGGATTTTCACAGATAACCCTGAGAACGCCCTTGCGCTTAATTACCTTGCACTTGTCACAAATTGTTTTAACTGATGATCGAACTTTCATGTTTCTATCCTTTTGAACCGTTTCGGTAACAACCCCGGAGGGTTAACCGTCACTGCCTATACCTGCGTTAATATCTCAGGACCGTTATCAGTAATGGCTACTGTATGTTCAAAATGGGCAGAACGTTTACTATCTTGCGTTACTGCTGTCCACCCGTCTTCCAGTATCTTCACGCCGGGAGCACCGGCATTGATCATCGGCTCTATAGCAAGCGTCATCCCCGATTTCAAACGTGGTCCTTGTCCGGCCTGCCCATAATTGGGAATCTGCGGAGCTTCATGCAGATTACGACCGATACCGTGGCCTACAAATTCACGGACAACAGAGAAACCCTTCGGTTCGACCCAGGACTGAACAGCATGAGAGATATCAGACAATCTGCCGTTCGGTACTGCTTTTTCTATGGCTTGTTCGAGAGACTCACGCGTTGCAATTAATAAACGCTCTGTATCGTCATCCAACTTGCCTACTGCGACAGTGATTGCCGAATCACCGTAAAACCCTTTGTAAAGGACACCGAAGTCAATGCTCAGGATGTCGCCTTCAAGCAGAGGGTTATCGTCCGCGAAGCCATGAACAACCTGTTCGTTCGGTGAGGAACATATGGCGAATGGAAAGCCACCATAACCCTTAAAAGCGGGTTTTGCTCCATGTCGCTGACATTCTTTTTCTGCCAACCGGTTCAGTTCATTGGTTGTTACACCAGGAATAATCCGGGTTTTAAGCAGAGCAAGAGTTTCAGCAACAATTCGCCCTGCCGCGCGCATCTTGTCTAATTCTGCAGGACTTTTTAAAACAATCACTTTAGCTCGCTTGTAACAGCAACAACATCTTTTCCTGAACCTGCGAAATAGGTTGCATTCCGTCAAGTTCAAGAAGCACACCAGCGTCCCGATAATAATTAATCAATGGGGAAGTCTGGTCTGCATAGACTTGCAATCGCTTGCGTATCGTTTCTTCCTGATCGTCATCACGCTGAAAAAGTGTTCCACCGCAGGCGTCGCATTTACCAGCCACGCTTGAGGGATCAAAGGTTACGTGATAACCACGGCCACATTCTTTACAGGTACGGCGTCCGGTCAAGCGTTCTACCAGAGCTTCGGCATCTACGTCAAGAGAGATAACACGGTCCAGCTCTTTACCCATCTCTGCCAGACTGGCCTGCAAAGCATCTGCTTGCGGGACTGTCCGAGGGAACCCGTCCAGGATAAAGCCGTTGACGCAATCCTTTTCCTGCAGTCTATCACGAACGATGCCAACAACGACTTCGTCTGGGACGAGACCGCCGGCATCCATAAATTCTTTAGCTTTCAGACCCATGGCTGTGCCGTCTTTAACAGCAGCGCGCAAGATATCACCAGTGGAGATCTGCGGAATAAAAAACTGTTCCGTCAGCATCTTGGCTTGAGTACCTTTACCTGCACCGGGAGGGCCGAGTAAAATAAGCTTCATTCCAACGACCTCAATTATCCGCGCCGACTCTTGATGCTCACACCCTTCATAAAACCTTCATAAGAGCGAGAAATCAAATGAGCCTCAATCTGAGAAGCTGTATCCAGACCTACACCAACAACAATCAGGAGAGATGTACCACCGAAGAAAAACGGTACATTGAACTGACCGATCAGCAAAGTGGGCAGAACGCAGACTACTGAGATGTAAATAGCACCGGCAAAAGTCAAACGACCCAGGACGGTATCAAGGTAATCAGAGGTTGCTTTGCCCGGTCTAACACCAGGGACATATCCACCTTGACGCTTGATATTTTCTGCTACATCAACAGGGTTAAAGGTAACAGCCGTGTAGAAGTAACAGAAGAAGACGATAAAAGCGACATAAAAAACGTTATACAGCCAATGAGCCGGAGTCATCATGGAAGCAAAGGTCTGCACCCATGGCACGTCAACAAAGTTTGCCACGGTACTTGGAAACATTATGATAGAACTGGCAAAGATCGGTGGGATAACACCACTCATATTAATCTTGAGTGGCAGGTGACTGCTTTGGCCGCCAGCATTACGTGCACCCACAACGCGCTTGGCGTAATGAATCGGAACACGACGCTGACCACGCTCCATAAATATGATGGCCCAGATAACAGCAACCATGACAGCTATGATAATTAACAGCACTGTAAAAGTCATAGCACCAGTCTTCAACAAACGAATGCTGTTGATCAAAGCAGACGGCAGGTTGGCGACAATACCGGCAAAAATGATCAACGAAATACCGTTACCAATACCACGTTCAGTGATCTGTTCACCTAGCCACATGATAAAGGCGGTACCAGCAGTCAGTGTGACGACAGTCAGTAGTATAAAGCCTATCCCCTGCATGGCAACAACCGGCTCACCTGCCGGCCCACGCATGGTCTGCAGGCCAACGGCAATACCAGCGCCCTGAACAACAGACAGAACGACTGTACCGTAGCGTGTCCATTTAGTCATCGTCTTACGACCCTGCTCACCTTCTTTTGCGAGGCGTTCAACAGGTTCGAAGACAACTGTCAACAGCTGCATGATAATTGAAGCACTGATGTAAGGCATGATGCCTAGTGCAAAAACCGTCATACGCTCCAACGCACCACCTGTAAAGGCACTGACCAGGCCAAGCAGAGTTCCCTGAGTTCCCTCAAAGAATTGTGCAAGGACTGCGCGATCAACACCCGGCAGCGGCACGTGGCAACCAACCCGATAAACCGCAAGCATACCTAAAGTAAAGAGGATACGACGACGGAGCTCAGGAATACTGAAGATATTCTGGATGCTGGCTAACAACTTTATATAACCTCGACAGTGCCGCCAGCAGCCTCAATCTTGGCCTGGGCAGACTTGCTGAACTTATGAGCTTTAACAGTCAGAGCTTTGGTGAGTTCACCATCACCCAGGATCTTAATGCCGTCTTTAAGCTGGCCAATCAGGCCGGCCTTACCGAGAGCCTCTAGATCAACAACGCTAGCCGCATCGAACAACTCAAGATCACGGAGATTGACGAGAGTGTAGACGGTTCGGCTCAAAGGTGTAAAGCCACGCTTGGGCAATCGCCTCTGAAGAGGCATCTGACCACCCTCGAAACCAGGCTTAACGCCGCCGCCAGAACGGGAATTCTGACCCTTGTGTCCTTTACCGGAAGTTTTACCGGTGCCGGAGCCGTGGCCGCGACCAATGCGCTTTTTGCTATGTGTCGAACCGTAACACGGTTGCAGATTACTTAAATCCATGGTGGTTATCCTTGCGTTATTCCTCAACGGTGACCATGTGGCTGACCTTATTGATCATACCGCGAATTTCAGGTGTATCCTTGAGCACGACAGTCTGCTGCAAACGACGCAGACCAAGCCCGTTGAGCACCTTGGTGAAATATTTGTTGCGGCCAATGCCGCTACGCTTGAGAGTTACCTTGATTTCAGACATTATTCACTCCCGGCTCAGGCTTTGGCTTCTGAGCTGTTTTGCCCGAGACCGCGTCTGGCGCGAATCTCTTCCGGGCTGCGCAATAGCTGAAGCGCTTTGAACGTCGCTTTAACAACATTGTGCGGGTTATTAGAGCCGAGGCACTTAGAAAGGATGTCACTGATACCGGCAACTTCCAGAATCGCGCGTGCCGCGCCGCCAGCGATAACACCTGTACCCTCAGAAGCTGGACGCAGCATTACCTTACCTGCGCCAAACTTGCCAATAACATCGTAAGGAATGGTAGTTCCCTGGATAGGCACGGAAATAATATTCTTTTTGGCGTTCTCAACTCCCTTACGAATTGCCTCGGGAACCTCTTTCGCCTTGCCAAGACCATATCCAACATTTCCACTGCCGTCGCCTACTACAACCAGGGCAGAGAAGCTGAACCGACGACCACCTTTAACAACCTTGGACGTACGATTGATGTGGATAACGCGATCGGTTAAATTTGTTTCATTGTTGTCAACGCGTTGCAACGCTCTTCTCCTTTGCGGCCTAGAAAGTCAGGCCAGCTTCACGTGCCGCATCGGCGAGAGCCTTAACACGGCCATGATACAAAAAGCCGTTGCGGTCGAAAACTACCTGTTTAATATCTTTTGCCAGAGCTTGTTCGGCAATTTTCTTACCAATAACTTTGGCAGCTTCCACATTGCCGCTGTACTTGACGCTGTCACCAGTTGCTTTAGCTACAGTAGAAGCAGTAGCCAAAGTTTTACCGGTCTCGTCTTCGATAATCTGGGCATAAATATGTTTGGTGCTACGGAATACGCACAAACGCGGACGCTCTACGCTTCCTGTTACTTTCTTGCGCACTCTGGACTGACGCTTCTTGCGGGCTACCCGCCTTTCTTTTGAGATTTTCACTGTTCTCACCTCTTCTTATTCAGCTTACTTCGCTCCGGTCTTACCGGCTTTGCGCATAATCCGTTCATCGGAGTACTTAATACCTTTGCCTTTGTAAGGCTCGGGCTCCCTGAAAGAACGAATCTTGGCCGCTGTCGCGCCAACCAGTTCCTTGTCGATACCAGAAACAGTAATTGTATTAGCCTTGGGCTCGACCTCAGCAGTAATTCCTTTAGGCAGCGGGTATTCAATAGGATGCGAATAACCGAGAGAGAGGTTCAGATTACTGCCCTTCACCTCTGCGCGATAACCGACACCGTTAATCTCTAGAACTTTAGAGAATCCGCTGGTAACGCCATCCACCATATTAGCAATAAGTGAGCGAAAAAGGCCCTGTAAAGCTGCGCCGGGCTGCCCTACTCGGGAAGAAATCAGCAGCTGATCTGCTTCCATCTTGACCTCGATTTGCTCGTGGATAGTCCGCTCAAGGCACCCCTTAGGGCCCTCGACCTTAATATTTTGACCATCCAGGGTGACTTTAACACCCGAGGTGATACTTATGGGTTTCTTGCCGATGCGCGACATCTTTATCGACTCCTTAAAAATCTACAGTTCGTTTGAAATTACCAGATGGTGCAGATGACTTCGCCACCAATAGTAGCCTCACGAGCAGCAACATCATCCATGACACCCTTCGATGTCGACAAAATTGCAGCGCCCAGGCCGTTCTTAACACGAGGGATATCTGAGCTGCCTACATAAACCCTGCGACCAGGTTTTGACACTCGCGTAATTTCGTGGATTACAGCCTTATTCTGCTCATCATATTTCAGGTAAATATGCAGAATCCCTTGCAGGTCATCACTGATCACCTTGAAATTCTTGATATAACCGAGCTCTTTCAGAACTTCGGCAATAGCAACCTTGACATTGGACGAGGGCATGTCCAGTTTGGCATGTTTCGCCATGCCTGCATTACGGATGCGGGTCAAAAGGTCCGCGATCGGGTCCGTCATAGCCATGAATACTGCTCCTTAATTAACCAATTACCAGCTGGACTTAATTACGCCTGGAAGCTTGCCTTCAGACGCCAGCTTGCGCAGACAAATTCTGCACATATCAAATTTACGATAGTAAGCACGGGGCCGACCACAGATCGGACAACGATTATACTGTCTTACGCCAAACTTTTGGGGCCTTGCGGCCTTAATGCGCATTGATTTCTTTGCCACGAGATTCCTCCGCTATGCTGCTACGTTCTGTTTCCGGAAAGGCATGCCCATTCCGGTAAGCAGGGCGCGACCTTCTTCATCAGTGCGCGCCGAGGTGACGATCGTCACATTCATTCCCTTAATCTTGTCGATTTCTTCGATATCGATCTCAGGGAAAATTAACTGCTCACGAATACCGAGAGTGTAGTTACCGCGGCCATCAAAAGCCTTAGCGGAAACACCCTTAAAGTCTCTTACGCGAGGCAGAGCGACATTGATCAGACGATCAAGGAACTCGTAGGCACGATCACGTCGTAGAGTAACCATGACGCCGATAGGCATGTCTTCACGCAGTTTAAACTGAGCGATGGATTTCTTGGCGCGTGTGATGACAGCCTTCTGTCCGGTAATACGGGACATTTCCTCGACAGCCGATTCAAGAATTTTTACATTCTGGATCGCCTCGCCAAGGCCCATATTTACAACGACCTTTTCAACACGCGGAACTTCCATCACGTTCTTAAGCTGCAGCTCCTCTTTTAACTTAGGAACCAGCTCGTTCTTATATGTTTCCTTGAGCCTTGCCATGAAAAACTCCGTTAATTATTCACGATCTCGTTACACTTCTTACAGAAACGAACCTTACTACCATCCTCGAGAACCTTAAGGCCAGTGCGCGCCGGCTTGTTGCAGCCCGGACAAAGCAGCTGAACATTCGAGAGAGCAATCGGTGCTTCTTTTTCGATAATCCCGCCTTCACTATTGCTTTGAGACGGACGAGTATGACGCTTGATCAGGTTGATGCTTTCCACCAGAACCCGCTCTTTCTCTGGAAGAACGCGCAGAACCTTACCGCTCTTGCCTTTGTCTTTCCCGGCAACGATCATTACCAGGTCATCTTTTTTCACATGGAGTTTTGTGACTGCCATGACTAATTTACTCCCAGCGTTTAAAGGACCTCAGGGGCCAGTGAAACGATTTTCATAAACCGCTTGGCACGTAGTTCACGAGCAACAGGCCCGAAGATACGTGTGCCGACCGGTTCTCCAGTGGCCGAAACAACCACTGCAGAGTTAACATCAAAACGAATGTAAGAACCGTCAGGACGGTTCACCTCTTTTGCGGTACGCACAATTACAGCACGGACAACATCACCCTTTTTGACCTTCGAGTTGGGCATCGCCTCTTTAACAGAACAGACGATAATGTCACCGATACCTGCATACTTGCGCTTGGACCCGCCAAGAACTTTAATGCAACAGAGCTTCCGGGCACCGGAGTTATCTGCTACAGAAAGTGTTGATTGCATCTGAATCATGGCCAGTATCTCCTAAACGCTGCCGTGCTTTTCTAGAATTTCGCGAACTCGCCACCGCTTATCTTTCGACAAGGGGCGTGATTCAACGATCATAACCCTGTCTCCAGCAACACACTCATTCTGCTCATCATGTGCTTTATACTTGGCGCTACGCTTGATGTATTTCATGTAGACGGGGTGCTTGACAATGTTGTCGACCTTTACAACTACGGTCTTATCCATTTTGTCACTTATGACAACCCCAACCAGTAACTTCTTATTTCCGCGTTCTTTCGTCATTGCCGTCCTCTTCAAGTCGGATTAGCTGTTCTTCTGCTGAAGGACAGTTTTGATCCTGGCAATTTCCTTACGCACCTGGGGGATGCGAGAGGTGTTTTCCAGATGTCCGGTGTGCAGTTGAAACTTTAAGTTGAACAATTCCTGGTTCAAATCTGCAACCGCTGCATTTAACTCTTCGGTAGATTTACTACGCAGTTCCTCAGGATTCATGACCGGACTCCTCTCGAACCACGATTTGGGTCTTCATTGGTAATTTATGTGCCGCGAGACGGAACGCTTCACGTGCCGTTGCCTCATCAACACCTTGCATTTCATAAAGGATCATTCCCGGACGTACCACGCAGACCCAACTGTCTGGAGAACCCTTACCTTTACCCATACGGGTCTCAGCAGGCTTGCGGGTTAACGATTTGTCGGGGAAGCAGCGAATCCAAATCTGGCCACCACGTTTAATATAACGTGTCATGGCACGACGTGCAGCCTCGATCTGCCGCGCAGACAGCCAACCACAATCCATAGCCTGAAGGCCAAAATCTCCGAAGTTGAGATCCGTGCCACCACGGGCAGCGCCCTTCATCCGGCCTTTAAATGTTTTTCTATGCTTAACCTTTTTAGGCATTAACATGACGAATAAACTCCTGACCTGTTACTTACTTCTGCTGATCCTTGGAACCCAGGATCTCGCCTTTGAAAATATGGACCTTAACACCGATAATGCCGTATGTTGTCTTGGCTTCGGCGAACCCGTAATCAATATCGGCGCGCAAGGTATGCAGAGGGACTCGGCCTTCCCGATACCATTCGCGTCGGCTCATCTCGGCACCGCCAAGACGTCCGGAACATTCAATCTTGATTCCTTGAGCACCAAATTTCAGGCACTGGGTAACAGCCTTCTTCATAGCGCGACGGAAAGCAACTCGTCGTACCAGTTGAAGAGCGACGTTTTCAGCAACTAACTGGGCATCAATTTCAGGTTTACGAACTTCCTGTATATTGATAAAGACCTCTTTGTCAGTCAGCTTGGCCAGCTCCTTCTTGAGGGCTTCAACTTCGGAACCCTTTTTCCCAATGATAATACCGGGACGGGCAGCAAAGATATTAATCTTGGCCTTACCAGCAGCGCGTTCGATCTCTACCTTGGAAATGCCAGCGTGGTGCAGGCGCTCTTTCAAGTAGTTACGCAACTTGAGATCCTCATGCAAGAGCTGAGCATAATCCTTCTCTGCGTACCAGTTTGATTCCCATGTACGGATTATGCCTAAGCGAAATCCTATTGGATGAACTTTCTGACCCAAAACTACACCTCCTCAGGTGGTTACTTCTCGTCCAGGACCACCGTAATGTGGCTGGTCGGCTTACGAATTTTCGTCGCCCGGCCTTGAGCGCGGGGCATAAAGCGCTTCAGGACAGGTCCCTGGTCAACAAACACAGCCTTAACAAAGAGCCGGTCAACATCCGCGATACCCTTTTGTTCAGCATTAGCTACCGCCGAACGCACTAACTTGGCAACGACATCCGCCGGGCGCTGAGGCGAAAACTTCAGAATATTAAGGGCTTCCTGTACAGCCTTACCGCGGACCATGTCCACGACCAGGCGAGTCTTCTGTGGTGACAGGCGAACTGATTTCAATTTCGCACTTGCTTCCATGTGCTGGTACTCCCTCAGCTAATAATTACTTCTTCTTTTTCCGATCCGAACCGTGACCATAATAGGTCCTGGTTGGGGAAAACTCACCTAGCTTGTGACCGACCATATTCTCGGACACGAAGACCGGAATGAACTTTTTACCGTTATGTACAGCAAACGTCATACCGACGAAATCAGGATGAATGGTGGAACGTCGCGACCATGTTTTGATCACTTTGTGAGCACTACCATCACTGATGTTTTCAACTTTGCGCATCAGGCTGCCCTCAATATAAGGGCCTTTTTTAATCGATCTTGCCACGGTCGTCTCCTATTTCTCTTACTTGGTCCGACGGCGGACAATGAAGCGATCCGTCCGCTTGTTGGAACGTGTCTTGTAACCCTTGGTTGGAACACCCCATGGGGTTACAGGATGACGGCCACCCGAACTTTTACCTTCACCACCACCATGCGGATGGTCTACAGGGTTCATGGCAACACCACGAGTTTGCGGGCGCTTGCCCAACCAGCGATTACGGCCGGCCTTACCAATCTTGATATTCTCATGGTCTGTATTGCCAACCTGACCAATCGTTGCACAGCATTCCTGCAAGACCAGTCGTACTTCACCGGAAGGCAGCCGCAGCTGAGCATACTTACCATCTTTGGCAGCGAGCATTGCGTAGGTTCCGGCACTGCGTGCCATCTGCCCGCCCTTGCCGATTCTAAGTTCCACGTTGTGGATCCAAGTACCGAGAGGGATTGCACGGATTGGCATTGCATTGCCAGGCACGATATCAGCAGTCTCGCTGGCGATGATAACATCACCGACGTTAACACCAACCGGCGCCAGGATGTAACGCTTCTCACCATCTACGTAGTGCAACAGAGCAATACGTGCGGAACGGTTCGGATCATATTCAATCGTAGCGACCTTGGCAGCAATCTCACGCTTATCACGCTTAAAATCGATGACCCGGTACTTACGCTTGTGACCACCACCGGTATGCCGCTTGGTGATTCGACCTGTGTTGTTACGACCGCCAGATTTACTGAGCGGTGCCAACAATGACTTTTCCGGGGTTGACGTCGTAACTTCCTCGAATGTCGAGGCTGTCATATGACGGCGACCCGCAGATGTCGGTTTAAACTTTTTGATCCCCATTATTACTACTCCGTCAGATGGATATCAATCTTACTAAACACCGAAAAAATCGATGGTGCCTTCAGCCAAGGTCACATATGCTTTTTTGACATTGGGACGTTTGCCAGAACTGCGACCAACTCGCTTGGTTTTTCCGGCAACAATCAAGGTGCGAACATCTTGCACCTTAACGTCAAAAGCACGTTCAATAGCCTGCCTGATCTCAACCTTGTTACTGCCCATCGCAACTTCAAAGGCAACAACATTACCGGTTTCCTTCATCAGGTTGGATTTTTCCGTAACCAGGGGCTTCCTGATAATCTGATGTAAAGGCTTCATTTTGCCAGCGCTCCTTCAATCTGGTCGACCGCACCTTCAGTCAGGACCAGGTTGGGATACTTCAGGACGTCGTAAACGTTGACGCCTTCAGCACGCAATACTTTAACAAATGGCAGGTTCCGTGCGGAAAGTTCCAGCTTCGCATTCTCACCGTCGACAACGATCAGAGCTTTCTTCAACTCAAAACGCTCAAGGACTTCAGCGAAACTCTTGGTGCTGATCTTTTCAAGGTCAAACGCGTTGACAACTGTCACACACTCAGCCTTGAAACGGGCCGAGAGAGCGCTGCGTAATGCAGACTGCTTGACCTTACGATTCAGCTTGAACTTGTAGTCACGAGGCGAGGGCCCAAAAGCAACGCCACCACCAACATGAAGAGGCGAGGTCGGCGTACCCTGACGGGCATTACCGGTGCCTTTCTGGCGAAATGGTTTCTTACCACCACCACGAACCTCACCACGGCTTTTGACCTTGGCGGTTCCCTGACGACGAGCGGCCAGCTGGTAGCGAACCATATCATGCAGGAGGTATTCTTTGACGTCAGTGTTAAACACTTCGTCAAGGAGATCCCGCTCAGAGACCTGCTTACGGTCAATATCAAATACAGCAATCTTTGCCATAACTAAACTCCGGAACTCAAACTTCTATTAGCACTTAAGCCTTGACGCACTTACGAATCAGTACAAGACCTTGGTTAGGCCCGGGGATCGCACCCTTTACCAGAATCAAATTCTGATCGGCACGAACTTCCACGATTTCCAGATTTTGCTGAGTAACACGAGCGTTACCCATCTGGCCAGGCATCTTCTTTCCTCTGTGGACACGTGCTGGCGAGGCGCTCATTCCGATCGAGCCAGTGCCACGATGAAATTTAGAGCCATGTGTTGCACGACCTCCGGAGAAACCCCAGCGCTTGATGACGCCCTGAAAGCCCTTACCTTTGCTAGTTCCGGTTACGTCAACGATATCCCCAGCCTTAAAGACCGAGTCGCAGGTGATCTGGTCACCAACCTGATATTCATCAGCGTTATCCGTGGCAAGCTCACGAAGGGTCGTAAACGCACCCTGGTCAGCTTTTTTGAAGTGGCCCATCATCGGCTTATTGACGCGATGGGACTTCTTGGCCTCGAAACCGACCTGCAAAGCATTGTAGCCATCAGTGGATTCCGTCTTCTTCTGCACGACGGTACAGGGGCCTGCCTCTACAACAGTCACCGGGATGCGGCGACCATCTGCGACAAATACCTGGGTCATACCCAGCTTTTTACCCAAAATTCCCTGAATCATTACTTTACCCTTACTTCGCTATTACAGCTTAATCTCGACGTCAACACCAGCGGACAGGTCAAGCTTCATTAAAGCATCAACAGTCTGCTGAGTCGGCTCGACGATATCAAGCAGACGCTTATGTGTACGCATCTCGAACTGCTCACGACTCTTTTTGTCGACATGAGGTCCACGCAATACACAGTACTTGTTGATCACAGTCGGCAACGGAATCGGGCCGGCGATGCGAGCCCCTGTGCGCTTGGCTGTGTCGACAATTTCATTGACCGACTGATCGAGCAGCTTGTGGTCATACGCCTTAAGGCGAATACGAATCTTCTGGCTCTGCATGATCTCGTCCTTTATTATTCGACAATTTCGCTGACGACACCGGCGCCAACCGTACGGCCACCTTCGCGGATTGCGAAGCGAAGCTCTTTATCCATGGCGATCGGAGTGATCAGCTCT
>JAAXQF010000566.1 GCA_012974435.1 Desulfuromonadales bacterium
GCACGCTCGAGGATGTCGTTCAGAGCCAGGGTATAGCCACCGTCATCCTTTTCATTTTCACGACTGAACGCGCAAAAGGTGCAACGGTTCACACAGATATTGGTGTAATTGATATGACGATTGACGTTGAAATAAACATTGTTGCCGTTCACCCGAAGATTCACCCGCGCCGCCAGTTCACCCACAGCAAGCAGATCGTCACATTCAAATAAGGCCAAAGCCTCATCATCAGAGATACGGGTGCCAGCTTTAATTTTTGCACGTATGTTTTGGAACAGATTAATCATATTGAGGTAGAGATCACGAAGTATAGAAGAGTTATCATAAAGGGCAAAACGATCAGAACAAAACCTGGCGGTTAGTTGTGATCCTCTCCCCATCGGGTAAAGAGTGAGTGTTGAACATCAAGCTGATCAAGAATTTTGCCGACAACGAAAGCCACCAGATCATCAATCGTTTCCGGGCCGTGATAGAACCCTGGCATGGCCGGAAGGATAACGGCACCTGATTGAGAGAGCCGCAGCAGGTTCTGCAAATGAATGGTATTAAATGGTGTTTCCCGCGGCACCAGAATCAGATCTCGCCGTTCCTTGAGCATGACATCAGCAGCCCGCTCCAACAGGTTGCCGCTCAAACCGGCGGCGATCCTACCAACGGTTCCCATGGAGCAAGGCACGACGATCATTGCGTCTGCTGCTGCCGAACCACTGGCGGCCCCGGCCCAGAAATCATCTATCGCCAGGCAATCAACGGCGATACTGGCAAAATGCTCCTGAACCTGTAGGCGCTGTTCCTTAATTTCTGCAGGCCAATCGAGCCCCGTCTCATGGTTCAGCACCTGACGTCCCGCAGAGGTCAGGATAAGGCTGACCCTCTCACCAGAACGCAGCAACTCACTGATCAACCTCAAGCCGTAAACAGAGCCTGACGCGCCGGTTATGGCGACAACGAAATGTCTTATCTGAGGGTTGTTTGCAGTCATAGTTTGATTACACCAGCGCATCGGCAAGAGTGAACAGGAAAATCGTCACACTGATGTAGCCGTTCATATTAAAGAAGGCCGCATCCAACCGCGACAGATCGCTGGGTTTTACCAGCATATGCTCATAAACCAACAATCCTGCAACCACCAGGACACCGACCAGGTAAATCATCCCAAGCCCCTGGCTGAAAGTCAGCAGGAGCAAAAGCAGGATCATGACGATGTGAAAAGCACGGGTGATCTGAAAAGAACGCTCGACGCCAAACCGGGACGGGATGGAAAACAGTCCCTTCTCCCGGTCAAACTCATAATCCTGCAGGGCATAAAAAATATCGAAACCGGCAACCCAGAAGAGGACCGCGAGCCCAAGCACCATAACCGGCCAACCGATATCTCCACGCAGGGCAATCCAGGCACCGACCGGCGCGGCGGCCAGGCAGATGCCCAGAACTATATGGGCCATCGATGTAAAACGTTTGCAATAACTGTACAGAACCAGGAAAAAGATGGCGATCGGAGACAATTTCAGACAGAGCGGGTTAAGCATCCATGCGGCGATCAGGAGGAGGCTGAAAGCCCCCAGCACCATCAGCCATGCTTCGCCCGAAGAAACTCTACCCGCAGGCAGATGCCGTTCAGCAGTACGTGGGTTATCGGCATCGATACGGGCATCGATAATGCGGTTCAAGCCCATAGCGCCGGTGCGCGCACCAACCATAGCGATACAGACCCAGAAGATCTGGCCGAAGCTTGGAGCGGTGCCGTTTGCCAACGACGCCAAGACCACACCCATTAAGGCGAAGGGGAAAGCGAAGACAGTGTGGGAGAATTTGATCATCTCCAACAGCGATGTCAGCTTGCCCCAGGCAGTATTTGTTAATGAAGTCTCCATAAGGCGGTCAGTTTACAACGCCCTGTCCGCAGGTTCAAGCAAAGCCGACCATATAGTGTAATCAATTAACCAATTTTCAATGAGGTGGCTGAATATCACTTGATATCAAACTCTGTCCAGATCGGCGCATGATCAGAGGGCTTTTCCATCGCGCGAATATCGTAGTCGATTCCAGCATCGACACAGCAAGCTGAGAGTGGAGCACTGGCCAAAATCAGGTCAATGCGTAAACCGCGGGGTGGTACGGCTTCAAAGCCTCGGCTGCGATAATCAAACCAGCTGAATTGATCATCTTTGTCCGGGTGGCATTGACGGAAGGTGTCAACCAGCCCCCAGCCAAGCACCCTACCCAGCCAATCCCGTTCTTCAGGCAAGAAGCTGCACTTACCAGTACGGAGCCAGCGTTTGGCGTTGTCAGCACTGATACCAATATCTATATCTTCGTTCGCAACATTGACATCGCCAACCACCAATAAAAGTTCCTCAGGATTTTCTCGATCTGACAGTTGAGAGCTTAAATCTTCATAAAAGCGTGCTTTGCCAGGAAACTTTGTTGGATGATCACGGCTTTCGCCTTGAGGAAAATAGCCATTAATGACACGCAGAGTTTGACCAGACTCAAGGGGATAACTGGCGGCAATAAGTCGCTTCTGATCATCGTCAGCATCACTTACAAAGCCGTATTGAACATCAGCGGGCTGAGTCCTGCTCAGTATTGCCACCCCATAGTGAGTCTTCTGACCGAACCAGACAGAATGATATCCAAGCTTTTCAATATCGGCCTCGGGGAAATCCACGTCCTGAACCTTGGTTTCCTGTAAAGCGATGATCTCGGGCTGATGCTTATCAATAACAGCCGCAAGTTGGTGTAAACGGGTCCGAACACTATTGACGTTGAAAGAAATGATTTTCATGATTAGTTAGCAACCTTATTAAGGGATTCTTTAGAGCTTTGAAGTTGTTGCACATTCAGGATTGAACAATGGTTTACGCAAGGCCATTAAACATTGGGGTTCTGTGTCTTGATGCCCTGGCGTCAACAACCATTGTTTTGCCGTCGATCAAGACACTCTCTTCCCAGGCATCTGCATTTATAAATCGCCAGTAAACCTCCCTGAAATTGTGCAAATCGCAAGCTTTGTCCAACAAAACAATCATTCGGGAATTTCGAAGTAACCTTGAACGATTTAGTCTCTCGCTGAGTTCTGCAGCGCTACCGTCATGTGTGCCTACGGAAACCAACGCTGCGCGATGATAAATGCCTTCTCTCGGCATATGGACGTCAACAACCCAGGGACAATCATATTGCAGCAATTCGAGCAATAAGCGCTCACTTGCTTGCGCCATATAATTATTTTCCATAGGTGGTTGCCCAACAACAGTACAAGGATATACGGCCGACTCACGCATGTACACGTTTAGAACCTTCACTACGGGGACAGGAGACACATCGGAATAATAACCGGTGTGGTTTCCAAAGGGGCCCTCTTCCCTTTCGTCACCTGATAAAATCAATCCTTCAATAACGATCTCTGCCGATGAAGGCACAAATAGTTCTGAGTTTTGACTTTTTGCCATGGCCACCGAGTGGCCTGTTAAATATTTCACAAAATCTGTTTCTGTAACACCTTCCGGTAACGACATCCCGGCACACAACGTCAGGGCAGGAGGTCCTCCCAAGACAACAGAGATCGGCATAGCTTCGCCACCTGCATGCCAGGCCTTAAGGTGCTCTCCACCGCCTGATCCAGGATGGAACCTAACCAGAGCCATCTCTTTATCAACGACCTGCAGGCGATACATGCCACAATTTTGTTCTGTAGCTTCGGGATGTTTAGTAAAAACTTGTCCCAAAGTGATGTACGGCCCACCCTCTTTTGGCCATGACTGTATAACCGGAAGGTCGTACAGACCTTGCTCGCACTCAACTTGGGTAGTCGGCGGACAGTCGTCGTCCGTAACCTGCTCTTCAACCTTACCCTGGATCAATTTTGCGAGAGCTTTACCAGACTCCTTTTCGTCGATTGCACGAAGATCAGCCCTAAGTCTTGCTGTTAAACTCTCAACATTGGTGACGCCAAGGGCGGCTGCGGTTCTGAAAGAAGACCCGAAACAATTTGCCACCAAAGGCAGTGCCGAGTTCTTAACATTCTCAAACAACAGGACGCTATTGCGTGACGGGTCCTTGCAAGTCCTATTGACGATGTCAGCGACTTCCAGATAAGGGTCGACTTTCTCCTTAACCCTGACCAGCTCACCAACCGTCTCAAGGTGCGCAATAAATTTTTGCAAATCAGAAAAGTGCATAAATCTTCCAAACGATACCGATAAACAAACGTTTCATTAGCAATAATACTTTCCTAGAATAAAATCTCCAATGACTTTAAAGCATCTATACCATACAAACAAAAAAGCCCCGACCAAATGGGCGGGGCTTTTTTGTTTGAAAAAAAGTATCTGCTAGAAGATGGCCTGCTTGGCCAACTCCATAACATCACCAGGAATGATCCCGAGGTAGAAAACACCGATCAAAGATATAACGATGGAAATCACTGCCGCTGCAGGGAGCGAAACCCAGGCGTAATCCTCCTCTGCATCACGGAAGTACATGTAGACCATGATACGAAGGTAGTAGTAAAGCGACACTGCAGAGTTCAAGACACCAATAACGGCCAACCAGATGTAACCCGCTTTAACAGCGCCGGCGAAGATGAAGAACTTACCTGCAAAACCGGCTGTTGGGGGCAAACCCATCAGAGAGAAGAGAAAGACGGTCATGGCGACGCCCAGGAAAGGCCGCTTAAGACCGAACCCTGAGAAACCTTCCAAGGTCAGATTGTCTTCGCCTTTCTTGCCGGCCAGAACCAGCACAGCAAAAGCACCGATGTTCATGAAGGTGTAGGCAAGCATGTAAAAGAGGATACCGGAGTAGCCAATTTCATTTGCTGCAACCAAACCAACCAGAGCATAACCAGCATGGGCGATCGAAGAGTATGCGAGCATACGCTTGATGTTGGTCTGACGGATGGCAATCACGTTGCCGATGACAATAGTCATCACAGCGATGGCCCAGAGCATTGCTGTCCACTCAGGCTTGGGGCTGAAGAAGCAGTATACCATAATACGACCAGCGCTCATGAATGCCGTAACAGGAGTCGGAGCGCCTTCATAAACATCAGGGGTCCACATGTGGAACGGTGCCGCAGCTATCTTGAAAAGGAAGCCGGTGGAGAGCAGGACGAGTCCCGCCAGAGTCATCGGATTTTCCAGTAAGGAACCGTGAGCATTCAGGTAAATACCAATCTCTGTCAGCTTGGTAGAACCAGTTACACCATAAATAAGAGCGATACCATAAAGCAGGAATCCTGTGGAGAATGCACCTAACAGGAAGTACTTGAGACCTGCTTCGTTAGAGCGAAGCTGACCACGGAAGAAACCCGCCAAGACATAAAGAGCAATGGACATAACTTCCAGGCCGAGGAAGATCGTCAACATGTCTGTGCCTGAAGCCATCCACATGGCACCTGCTGTGGCGGATACCCTTCACGCGTCAGGTAATCATCAGACATGAGAATCGTCAGACCTGCGGCAAACAGGAAGATCATACTGAAGAACGCAGCATAATTATCATTTGCAACAGCATCGTTGAAACCATATTGAGGATTTCCCCAACCGGTATAGACGAAGAATCCCGTTACCACGAGGCCGACAACACTGATCCAGACAGCATGCCGCGTGGTGCCACGAGGCAGGAATACGTTAATCAGCAGTAATCCCATGCCGAAGCAGGTCAGTACCAGTGACGGTAAAATGGCCGCCATGTTGACGTTCTGCAGGGCGATTTGCACCAGGTTTTCCATTTAAAGGCTCCTCAGACGCTATAGAGAAATAACTTAATCGTTGACCGTAATTTGCGTAACGGTTTGGTCCATATCTTCGACCATCATGGCAATTTGCTGCTTACCCTTAACTTGCTTGATCATGTTTTCAAGAGCAGGGTTCATCTTGTCCAGGAAGGTGTTCGGGTAGATACCAATCCAGAAGATAAAGATAAGCAAAGGCATCATGATAGCAACTTCACGAGCTGACAAATCTTTCAGGTTTTCATTCTTCGGATTCGTCAACTTACCCATCATGACCCGTTGGAACATCCAGAGCATGTAAACAGCGGCAAGGATGACGCCTGTCGTAGCAAAGACAGTGAAGATACGCAGTTCGCTTTCAAAAGCACCGACAAGGATCAGGAACTCGCCAACAAAACCATTGGTTCCCGGCAGACCGATTGAAGAAAAGGTCACAATCAGGAATATTGTGGCGAAGACCGGCATGACTTTGCTCAAGCCACCAAAATCAGCAATCAGGCGAGTATGCCTGCGCTCGTAGAGGAAGCCGACGATAAGGAAGAGTGCGCCAGTTGAAATACCGTGGTTGATCATTTGTAGCAAACCACCGGAGAGCCCTTGCAGGTTCATGGCAAAGACACCGAGCATAACGAAACCAAGGTGAGACACGGATGAGTAAGCGACGAGCTTTTTAACATCATCCTGCATCATGGCAACCAGGGCGCCGTAGATAATACCAATGACGGCCAGCCCAGCGGTAGGCGCCTCGGTATGTGCATCAGGCAGCCAGGTATGAACCGGGAACATTGGCACCTTGATGGCAAAACTGAAGGCAAAAGCAGCAAAGAGCCAGGTCTGCAGGTGTGCAGGGATATCCATTTGAGCGAAATGAACGACGCTGAAACCATTCTCGAAGGGCACACCGGCCTGAACCGAGTAGTAGTAAACATAAATGATAGCAACCAGCATCAGGAGAGAGCCAACTGCGGTAAAGATAAAGAATTTAACCGCTGCATAGATGCGATTCTTGCCACCCCAGATACCGATCATGAAATACATCGGCACCAACATCAACTCCCAGAAAACATAGAAGAGGAACAGGTCAAGAGAGATGAATGCGCCAAGCATGCCGGTTTCGAGAAGAAGTGCCAAAGCCATAAAGCCCTTGGTGTTCTTATCAATAGCGTGCCAGGTCGAAAGAATGGCGATAGGCATTATGAAGGTCGTCAACATCACAAGCCAGAGGCTGATGCCGTCGATACCGACATTGTAGTTCATCTGGAAATAGTCGCCGACACTGATCCAATTAGCGAACTCTGTATAGTGCATCGCCGACGAGGTTACAAAAACATCGTCGAACGCCAACGGCAGACTGATGAAGAAAACGATGATCGTTACGACCAACGTAACTGTCTTGATCAGTCGGTCGGCTTCCCGAGGCAGGAAGAGGATAATCAACATCCCCACCAGCGGGAAAAATGTCATCAGGCTAAGAAGATGGTCATTCATGGGTCACTGCTCCTTATATCAACGCTTGAACGTTATACCCTTAGTTGAGGATAAAAATGGCCAACATGACCACTGTGCCGAGAACCATAGTCAGGGCATAATTTGTGAACAAACCGGATTGCGTATAACGCAACACTGATGACAGAGCGCCGACCAGCTTGGCAATACCGTTGACAATGCCATCGACCACCTTGACGTCAAAGCCCTTCCAACAGAAGATGCCGAGCTTTTTGGTGCTGTTCACGAAAAGCGTGTCGTAGATTTCATCGACATACCATTTATTGAAGACTACGCGGTGCAGAGTAGGAAACTTAGCTGTGAACTTGCCCGGCAGCGAAGGATCCTTCATGTACATGACTGTTGCGAAGCCGATACCAGCCAAGGCAATAGCAACAGAGAAGACCATCAGGATGATCTCAGTACTGGCAGAACCATGCGCTTCGATCTTGTAAAGTTCCTGGCTGTGATGGAAGACCGGTGCCAGAAACGCGTTCAACTTATTACCGACATGAGCAATATCTATTGCATGCGGGATACCGATCAGGCCACCAACTGTCGCAAGACCAGCGAGAACAACCAGAGGCAGTGTGATAACCCATGGTGACTCATGGACATGATCTTTCGCTTTAGGATTGGTCTTCTGCTCTCCGTAAAAAGTCATGTAGAGACAGCGGAACATGTAGAAGGCGGTCATAAAGGCAGCGACCACAACGATCACCCAGATCACCTTGCTGCCTCGAGTCGACGCGAAAGTCCACCAGAGGATCTCATCTTTGGAGAAGAATCCCGAGAAGAAAGGCAGACCCGATATGGCCAAACATGAGATGCCGAAAGTCGCCCAGGTAATAGGCATCTTTTTACGCAGGCCACCCATGTTGCGCATGTCCTGTGCGTCATCATCAAGATGCGCGTGGTGCAGGGCCTTATGCATCGCGTGAATAACAGAACCGGAGCCAAGGAAGAGACAAGCCTTAAAGAAGGCATGCGTCATCAGATGGAAGATACCGGCGGTAAATGCGCCAACTCCCATTGCTACGAACATGAAACCTAGCTGGGAAACTGTCGAGTATGCCAGAACTCGCTTAATGTCGTTCTGAGCAAAACCGATGGTCGCGGCAAAGATCGCCGTCAGAGCGCCAACCAGAGCAACCACGAACATAGTGGTCGGGCTCATGGCGAAAAGTAGGTTCATACGGCCGATCATGTAGACACCGGCGGTGACCATGGTTGCCGCATGAATCAGAGCTGAGACAGGGGTCGGGCCTTCCATCGCATCTGGCAGCCAGGTGAAGAGCGGCAACTGAGCCGACTTACCGGTTGCGCCGAGGAAGAAGCAAAGAGTCGCTACTGTGGTCACGCTGGCGCCAAGGACCATGTCGCCTGAGAGGAGGTGTGCATTTTCCGTGATTTCGACAAAATTAATTGTCCAGACACCATGGCTTCCCAGGGCCCAGAAAATGGTAAAGAGTCCGAGCAGGAAACCGAAGTCACCGACACGGTTCATAACGAACGCTTTCTTCGCGGCGTCGCCGGCACTCTTCTTTTCGAAGTAGTAGCCAATCAACAGGTAGGAGCAGAGGCCCACACCTTCCCATCCGACAAACATGACCAGTGCGTTGTTGCCAAGCACCAGCATGAGCATGGAGAAGACGAAGAGGTTCAGGTAACTGAAGTAGCGGTAGAAACCTTCTTCACCGTGCATGTAACCAATGGAGTAGAGATGAATAAGGGTACCTACACCAGTGACTACCATGATCATCAGGGCAGAGAGAGGATCGAGTAGGAAACCCCAATCAACCTGCAGGTTGCCAACCGACATCCAGGATGCAATGACATTCTGGTGTGACTTGACGGAATCGCCAAGCAGTTGGATAAAGTACTTGCAGGAGACCAGGAACGAAAGGAACAACGCGCCAGTACCGATCGCACCGATGACCTTTTCGTTCTTGATGAACCGCTTGCCAAGCAACCCGTTGATAATTGAGCCGAGCAACGGGAAGAAGGGTATGAGCCACAGTTTATCGTACATCTATCTCTCCTCCGAACAATTTAAGCTTCTTATGGGGACGTGGGCGGATTGGCTCGCTCACAATTTCAGCAAGTTAACATCGTCGACACTAATCGATTCTCGGTTTCTATAAAAAGTAATAATCAAAGCCAAGCCAACAGCAGCTTCGGCTCCCGCCACAGCCATGATAAAGATAACAAACACCTGCCCGTCCATGTTTTGCAAGTGACTCGAGAGTGCAATAAAAGTCAGGTTGACTGAATTGAGCATCAATTCAATGCACATGTAAATAACGATTGCGTTGCGCCTAGTTAACACCCCGTAGGTGCCTAAGGCGAACAGGATTGCGCCAACCGTCATGTAGTGGTAAACACTAATCATCTTATCTCTCCTGTCATCCGTTACGGATTAGACTTCCTTTTTAGCCAATACCACTGCACCAACAATCGCGACTAACAGCACGATGGAAGCGATCTCAAAGGGCAGCAAGAATTCGGTGAGCAATGTCTTGCCTATCAACTCGGTATGACCAAAGGCTTCTACTTTGAAAGCAGTAATGTCACCCTCAGCGCCAGTGACGCGACCGCGTTTTATAAAGAACATAAAGTTGACAAAAACCAGCAAGCTGGCAAGAGCCGACCAGACAATTCCGTGCGTATAACGCTTGCGCGCTTCCGTACCAAGGTTAAGCAGCATAATGACAAAGATGATCAAAACCATGATCGCCCCCGCATAAACCATGATCTGGATCGCCGCCATAAAGGGGGCGTGCAGCATGACATAAAAAACAGCCAGGCAGAAAAAGGTATTGACCAGACCGAGGGCGCTATTGACCGGGCTTTGACAGCGGATTACCAGAAATCCGGAG
>JAAXQF010000568.1 GCA_012974435.1 Desulfuromonadales bacterium
GTGAAACACGCTCATAAGATGATCGCGCATATCGACAAAAAGCGCAAAGCCTTGGGCATCGACAAGGCCAGGGACAGAATCCTCATGGACATGGCGGATCGTCAGGCTCTTGATGCATAAAAAATATTGAGGCTAAATATCAGAAAGCTTAATGTTACAGGATTTGTTCATATGAGGTTAGAATAAATTCTCAACAAAGGAGGGACGTATGTCAAAGCTAGTCGCATTTGCTGCCATTCAAGGTGGCTATAATGTAATTTCAGAAGTTGAAGGGCTTTTACGAAACGCCCTGGAAACCTATAGTGCGGACACCAAAGTCGAGTTTCCCAACACCGGTTATTATTTGCCGGTGATCTACTCACTTCTGGGTCACAAGGTTGAAACCTTGGAAGATATGCAAAAACCAATGAAGTTTGCTCGCGGGCTGCTCCCGCCCCATATCAAGCGGGTCAATCATCTGCCGTATCTGGGTCCCCTTTTGGATGCCGGTATGGCGGCGATACTCGCCTACGAACTTAGAGAAGGGATCCGCAGTGTTACGGATCCTGATTTTTACCATCCCCATGAAGATCCGGACATAGAGGGCGGAAAAATCTGGTTGGGACCGGCCGACGATATTATTTTGAGAAAAAGAGGGGTTGAATTTGTGGACGGCTCCGCGCCCGGCTTTGCAGCCATCGTAGGGGCATGCCCCACGCCTGAGATTGCCAAGATGATCGTGGAAGATTACCAGTTGAAGAATCTTTATATCTTCTGTGCATCCGGCCACAACGGAACATCGGTCATCGAGCAACTCATTGAAGCCGATGTTCAGATTGGATGGAACACCCGGATCGTACCTTTTGGTCCGGATATTTCATCGGCCGTATTTGCGCTGGGATTTGCCAATCGGGCGGCCATGGCGTTCGGCGGGGTTGAACCCGGTGATTATAAAAAAATTCTTTTGTATAACAAGGACAGGATCTTTGCGTTTGTCAACGCCTTTGGTGAAATCGGAACCCACTGGGCATGTGCGGCGGCCGGATGTGTCAACTGGGGTTTCCCGACCTTGGCCGACACGGATGTGCCCGAGATTCTGCCCACCGGCATCTGCACCTACGAACACGTGGTGCCCAATGTAACCCATGATGAAATCTGCCAGAGATCCGTGGAGGTCCGTGGGCTCAAGGTCCATGTCACCGAGATCGATATTCCGCTGTCCTTTGGTCCGGCGTTTGAGGGTGAGAGGGTCAGGGGCAAAGATCTGTATGCCCAGTGCGGCGGCGGAAAGACCCAGGCCACAGAACTGGTTAAAATGGCCGACATGAAGGATATCGATGACGGCAAGGTTGAGTTGATCGGTCCTGACATCACCGAGCTCAAAGAAGGGGAGACCTTTCCCCTGGGAATCTATATCCAGATTGCCGGTCGTGAGTTCCAGGATGATTTCGAGCCGATTCTCGAGCGCCAGATTCATCACCTGATTAACTATGTTCAGGGGATCATGCATATCGGTCAGCGGGATATTGCCTGGATCCGGGTCAGCAAGTCGGCCATGGAAAAGGGTTTTACCTTAAAAGATATCGGCGTTGTTCTTCATGCCAAGTTCCATCAGGATTTTTCAAAAATTCTGGATAAGGTACAGGTTACCCTATATTCTAAAAAAGAGGATGTGGACAAGCTCACCAAAAGGGCCCGGGGAGAGTACAAGCATCGGGATGAACGGGTTGAGAACATGACGGATGAAGCGGAAGAGATTTATTATTCCTGCACGCTGTGCCAGTCTTTTGCGCCCAACCATGTCTGTACGGTGAGTCCCGAGCGAACCGGTCTCTGCGGTGCTTACAACTGGATGGACTGCAAGGCATCCTTTGAGATCAATCCCACCGGTCCCAACCAGCCCATCGAAAAAGGTGAATGTCTCGATCCTGTACTGGGTCAGTGGAAAGGGGTCAACGATTTTGTTTCAAAGGCTTCTCGGGGAAACGTCCCCTTTTACAACTTTTACTCCCTGGTGCATGATCCCATGACCACCTGCGGATGCTGCGAAGCCATTGCGGCCATGCTGCCGTCTTGCAACGGCGTTATGACCGTGGGCCGGGACTATATGGGTGAAACACCCTGCGGCATGAAATTTACCACACTGGCCGGTGTTATGGGCGGAGGCGCCTCTTCGCCGGGGTTTGTGGGCCATTCCAAGTACAATATCATCCAGCGAAAGTTCCTCCTGGGAGACGGCGGCCTTTTGCGAATGGTCTGGATGCCCAAGGGTCTTAAAGAAGAATTCAAAGAGCGTCTCCAAAAACGGGGTGAGGAACTTGGCGTTCCGGACTTGTATGATATGATTGCTGATGAGACCGTGGGCACCTCCGAAGAAGAGATTCTGCCTTTCCTCGAAAAAGTCGGCCATCCGGCGCTTTCCATGGATCCGCTGATCTGATAACTGATAGGTACAAAGGTTTAAGGAGCGCCATAGGGTTGCTCCTTAAACCTGATACTTTAATATCAAAACTTGAAACTCGATCGATTAAAATAAGGAGAGGAGATAAAAATGGCATTAACCGGTATTCAGATTTTCAAGCTCCTGCCGAAAACCAACTGTAAGGAATGTGGTGTTCCCACTTGCCTTGCTTTTGCCATGAACCTGGCATCCGGCAAGGCGGAACTCGACGCCTGCCCGTATGTATCCGACGAAGCGAGAGAGCAGCTTGCCGAGGCTTCGGCACCTCCGATCCGGCCAGTGGCGCTGGGGCAAGGTGTCAGAAAGACGAAAGCCGGCGGTGAAACCGTTATGTATCGTCATGAAAAGACCTTTTACAGCCCGACGCCCGTCGGTGCGATGGTTGGGTCAGATATTGCCGAGTCCGATCTTGAAGCCAAATTGAAAATATGGAATGCGTTCCAGTTCGAGAGAGTCGGACTTAATCTCAGGCCCGAGCTGGTGGCCTTGAAAGATGTAAATGGCGATAAGGATGCCTTTGCGGCTGCGGCAAAAACCATTGCCGAAACATCGGAATTTAACCTGGTTTTGATGTCCGAAGATGCCGGCGTCATGGCGGCCGGAATCGAGGCCTGTAAATTCAAACGCCCTTTGATATATGCCGCAACTGAAAGTAATATCGATGCCTTTGGTGCCCTTGCCAAAGATAATGATTTGCCTTTGGCGGTCAAAGCCGATTCTGTTGAAGGGTTGATCCCTTTGACAACCAAGTTGATGGAAATGGGCCTGAAGGACCTGGTGGTCGATTCCGGCGCCAGAGAAATCAATCAGGCATTCCAGGACCAGGTGGTTATACGTCGTGCAGCCCTCAAGTCATTGAACAAGGCGTTAGGCTTTCCAACCATTACGTTTCCGTGCGAAATGGCGTCCAATTTGGATATGGAAACGCTCATCGCGGCCATGTTTATTGCAAAATACGGCGGCATCACAATCCTATCCGATTTTAAGGGTGGGAGCCTTTTCTCTCTGCTGGTTGAACGGCTCAATATCTTTACAGATCCACAGCGGCCAATGACCGTTACAGAGGGGATCTACGAAATCGGTGATCCCGATGAAAATTCTCCGGTTCTGGTGACCACCAATTTTGCTTTGACTTACTTTATTGTATCCGGCGAAATTGAAGGGAGCAAGGTGCCGACCTGGCTGCTGATCATAGATGCTGAAGGGCTGTCCGTTCTAACTGCGTGGGCTGCCGGAAAATTTTCCGGCGATGATGTGGGAATGTTTGTCAAAAAGTGCGGCATAGCGGATAAGGTCAAGCATACGGAAGTGATTATCCCCGGTTATGCGGCCGCTATTGTCGGCGATATGGAAGAAGAACTGCCTGGCTGGACCATTACCGTGGGACCGAGAGAGGCCGCTCATATTCCGGCATTTCTCAAGTCAAAATAACGGCATAAAAAGCTTGCCGGGTGGAGTATGTCCATCGCATTTAATGTATTGAGTTCAGATGAGATATAGTGGAGGGGCATGCCCCGAAAACATCAGGCGGTTGCCGATAAAGGAGGGAGGTCATATGTTACTTTTAGGTGAAAGTTTAAACGTTATATCTACAAAGATCGGCAGGGCATTCAAGGAGCGTGATCCCAAGCCGATTCAGGAGGAAGCCCTTTTTCAGAAGGAGAAAGGGATGGATTTTATCGACATCAACCTCGGCCCTGCCAAAAAGGAGGGGCATGAGCTGATGCCATGGGTGGTTGAAGTGGTGCAGGAGGTGGTTGACGATATACCGCTGGTTTTGGACACATCCAATATTGATGCCATAGCGGCCGCCCTCAAGGTCTGTAAACTTACGCCCATTATCAATTCGATCATGTGTCGTCTGGAACGCTATGAAAAGATGATTCCTCTGGCTGCGGAATACAATGCCGATTTTGTCGCACTTCTGTGGGGTCCTGATGGCCTGCCGCGGGATGAGAATGAACGTGCGGCCCTTAGCGTTGAGCTTCTGTATGCCGCCAATGAAGCCGGAATCCCCAATGAGAAGATCTGGGTGGACGGCATTGTAACTCCGGTGAACATTCAGCAGCCCCAGGCCATAAGCCTAATGGAATTTCAGGGGATGCTCCAGGATATCGCTCCCGGTGCCCGGAGCACTTGCGGGCTGTCGAATATATCCAACGGTCCCCCCGATCATCTGCGTCCCATTCTAAACCAGACGTATATGGTCATGCTCCAGAAGTACGGTATGGAGTCGGTGATTGCCGACCCGCTGGACGATCAGCTGATTTCCATTGCCCGGGGCGAGCGCCAGGATATCGTGGACTTGATTTACGGCATTATGGACGACGACGATCCGGATATGGACAGTCTTTCAAAAGAGATGCAGGATTATGCCAAAACCACCAAGGTCATCCTTGGAAAGTCTCTCTACTCGGATTCATGGCTTGAACTCTAATTATTGATTTTACAAAGCATTTTAAAAAAAGCCCCTCCTATTTTGAGGGGCTTTTTCTTTGCCGATTGTTGATGCAGGGTTAACGCATTTGATATCGGCAAAGCGAAGCGACGGTGTGTTTC
>JAAXQF010000570.1 GCA_012974435.1 Desulfuromonadales bacterium
ACCTTGTAGGTCGTGTGTCGCTTGCCACCACTACGCTAAGGCCGTTCCACTCCAGTCTGTAGCCAACTCCACCATCAATGCTGTGGGCCACCGGAAAGTGCTTTATTACAACGCCATTCTTCTCGTAGGCGATGCCCGGGTTAAGCTTGTAGTCAAACTCGTGCACGTTGATTTTGTAGCCATCGGATTCCGGAACTGCTATTCCGTTAAAGCTGGTCACATGCCAGTTTGTAAACCGCTTCAGGCCATCGACCATGTATTTGGTGCCCAATTCCGACGTGTCGCCAGATGGTCCGTAGATATTCATGGGTGTCCAACGGTCGGCGCTGGGGCCAAAAGCATACAGGTGCGGCAAAGAGCCAAGATGGTCCATGTGAAGATGGGTGATGAACAGGTTGGTCATCTTCGAATAAGGAACCTGCATCGCCATATAGTTAGCCTCAGATCCTTCACCCAAATCAAACACGAATGTATCGCCATTGCCAAGCTCAACGTAGATGCTTTGATCAGCCTGATCTCCTCGAACATAGCCATAACCGGACCCGAAAATGGTGACTCGCATCTCATCCTCGGGGACCGGTTCACCGGGATACATGAACGAATTACTGCCGGATGGCACGAATTTTTCAGCAGCCAATGCGCTGAATGGCATGCTTAAGAGAAAAACCAATAAAAGCAAAGCCGTTAATAGTGAATGTAGTTTGTTTCCATTATTTTTCATATTCTGCCTCCTTTATTTGAATCAGTTAACGGGAAAACTCAGCGGCGACGTGTAAGTATAGCGTGCCGCCGCTGAGTAGGAGATGTTATTTAGTCGGGTCCGGGTCAAATGGATAATCGAACTCAACTTTATAACCCGGCTGCGCTTTTTGATGCGGAAACTTCTCGATCATCTTTTTGTGGTCCTGGATGATCTTTTGGAATGCAGGCCCCGCCCAAAGACCAATTTCCACCATGTTCGGGAATCTCTCGCCCGGGTCGTAGTAGAGGTTATAGAAGTAGTGGTGCGCCGAGTCTAGACTGAAGGTCGGCTCCGACGGTGCAGACGGCAAACGGAATTTGATCTGATCCTTGCGCACGGCTTCGAGACCCGAATGGTTGTAGTGAAAGTTCCAGTCTCGCCTCGATTTTACTTTTTCCAGAAGCAGCAGTGAGCTTTGATCGACTCCGTCCGTCACCCGGTCATTTGGAATCTTGTCTTTGACACCGGCGATGCTGGCCACCGTGGTAAACCAGTCCGTCACATCAACGATGCCGTCCGGTTCCTGAAAGGCTTCAATCATACCGGGCCACCAGGCGATCGCGGGCACGCGTATGCCGCCCTCCCAGGTTTCCGACTTTTCGCCTTTGAGCAGCGAATAGCCACCGTGCGGATGCATGGCGTACATCGGTCCGTTATCGCTGCTCCAGATAACCAGCGTATTCTCCTCGATACCGAGTTCCTTGAGCGTGTCGAGTACCCGTCCGACGTTATAGTCGTGCTCGGTCATCTGAGCGGCGTTGTTAGTTCCGGCAGGCGTGTTCATGAACTTGGGATTCGCCCCAAAGAAGTGATTGCCCTTACCCGCGTAGTAGACGAAGAAAGGCTTATCACCTCTGGCACTACGCTTGATGAAATCGATCGTGTTGTCAGCCACCTCGGTATCATAGCTGTTATATTTCTCTATGCTGTAGGGGTAGACAATCTCCGGCTTCCCGCCCTTGATGGCGCGCATGACTCCGCCCAAGTCCCAAGGCTGCGCATCAGGCCCCGGAGGCCAGGTGAAATGCGCCCGAGTCATATAGCCGTCTCTGTCGGTGGGTTTGACACCCTTATTGTATCCCCACCACAGTGGATTCCCTTCGCTCCACTCCGCCTCGTCATAGCCATTATTGGTGGGTATGTACTCCTGGTCATCCAATGAGCCCCCCATGTGCCACTTGCCGTACATTGCCGTGGTGTAACCTGCCTCCGAGAGGACTTCGGCGATGGTCACTTCGTAATTCGTAAGTCCTGCTCCGTGGGTTCCGGGCATAAGAATACCCGATATACCAACACGAACCGGGAAACGTCCTGTCTGCAGAGCGATGCGTGTGGTTGTGCAGGCCGGCTGGGAATAGTAAGACTGGAAGCGCATGCCGGTGCGCGCCATTTGATCGAGGTTTGGAGTTTTAAAGCCGCGAATGCCGCCGCCGTACGCTCCGAGTTCGGTGTAACCGGTGTCGTCCGCCAGGATATAGATGACGTTCGGTTTCTTGCCGAATTTCTTCTCGAGCGCTGCCAATTTGTCACGAACTTGTTTGTCCTCGGCAGCCCACTGCTCGCCGAATCGCTTCTCCTGCACGTAGTATTCGGCGTCTTGCTGTTGGGCGCTTGCCACCGTTGGCAATGCCGCCATCATAAGGAGACCCATCCACGGCGCAGCTTTTCCCAAAAGGCCCAACGCCCCGACTCCGACTGTCGCCGCCATATTCATCTGATCGAGTAGAGCTTTTTTTTGGGCCGCCATGATTTTTTTCCCTTTTGCTGCTGAGTTTGCCCTAATCGTCATCGACTGTGCTCCCTTGCTATCAACCGGCATTCCCCATTTGGCTTTCCCCAAGTTTGTGCGGCACGCTTATTGCTACTTCTCCGGATCAAATGGGTAGTCAAACTCACGCTGATAAGCTTTCAACACCCGGTGCGGAAATTTTTCGATCAGCGCCATATGGTCCTGAATCATCTTCTTGAAACCCGGCCCGGACCACAGGCCATAGCGGACTTCATCCGGAAAACGCTCGCTGGGATCGTGGTAAATATTGTAAAAGTTGTGGTGAGGCTTTACGGGCTCAGTGCGGTACTTCATCTGATCCTTGCGCACCGCTTCAAGCTTTTCCTTGTTGTAGTGGAAGATGTAGTCGCGTCGGGATTTCCCTTCGCCCAGTAGCAGCAGGGCGCTCTGATCGACTCCGTCCGTGACGCGGTCGTTCGGGATTTCGTTTTTGGCGCCGGCAATGCTGGACGCAGTGGTGAACATGTCCGTCACCTGAACGAGGTCGATCGGATCCTGACCGGCCTCAATCGTCTTCGGCCACCAGACGATTCCAGGCACGCGTATGGCGCCCTCCCAGGTCTCGCCCTTTTCACCCCGGAGCAGCGAATACCCACCGTGCGGATGCATGGCATACATCGGGCCGTTGTCACTCATCCACACGACCAGCGTGTTCTCTGCGATGCCCAGCTCCTTGAGCTTCCTGAGTAAGCGGCCGACATTATGATCGTGCTCGGCCATCTGGGCGCTGTTGTTGGTTGCCGCCGGTTGGTTCATGAAGTCGGGATTCGCCCCCCAGAAGTGATTTCCCTTGCCGGCGTAATAGGCGAAGAAGGGCTTGTCGCTGCTGGCATGTCGTTCGATGAAATCGATCACGTCATTGGCGGTATCGGTATCCATGGTGTTGTAAAGTTTCATGGAGAACGGGGCAACCATCTCAGGTTTTTCACCTTTTTTTCCGCGCATGTTCCCGCCAGTGTCGTAAGCGAAATTTTCAGGTGCCGGAGACCATACCAGGCCACCCATATTTGTATAGCCCGCATTGTCAGTCCGTTTGACGTTGCGATTGAAGCCCCACCAGGGCGGGTTTCCCTCGGACCACAATGCCTCGTCGAAGCCCTGGTTGGTGGGATAGTGCTCCGGTTCGCCGCCGATATGCCACTTGCCGAACATGCCGGTGTGGTAACCCGCGTCCGACAGGATCTCGGCCACGGTTACCTCTTCGTCGGCGAGCCCCATCCCTTCCGTGCCCGGAAACAAAACGCCGGTAATGCCCATACGAACCGGGTGACGTCCGGCCATCAACGCGGCACGGGTGAGGGTGCAGGCTGGCTCGGAGTAGAAGGAGAGAAACTTCATCCCCTCGGCTGCCATTTTGTCCAGGTTCGGCGTTGAGAAGCCGCGAACCTTGCCGCCACCGTACGAGCCGAGCTCCGTGTAGCCGATGTCGTCCGCCAAGATGAATATAATGTTCGGTTTCTTGCCGAATTTTTTCTCAAGCGCCGCCAATTTATCATGGACTTGCTTGTCTTCGGCTGCCCACTTTTCCCCGAATTGTTTTTGGCGCACAAGGTATTCGGCGTCTGGTTGGATGGCAAGCGCGCACAATGGCATGGCGAACACCACTGCCAGTATGAACACCCCCATTGTTATAATCAAATTCAGTTTAGTCATGTTTCCTCTCATTGTTTCACCTCCGTATCGTTAAGGTAAAGTTATCTTAAATCAAAACATTCAGGATCATCAGCACTGCAGGGAGCACCAACAATTCGCTGTAATTTTCCATTTAAAAAGGCAAGGTAGTACATAAAGGTCGCTTGCTCGTGATAATATATCCAAATAGGCCCAAAATCTTGTCTTCTTCCGATCTCTAAAGGATCGCCGCATTTTGCCCGCACATCTCTATCTGAATCCCCTACCGCAACTACCCCTCCCGAACATCTATAAGACGACTGATCGGCCAAACTTCTGAAGTCAATAGAATGTGATTTCCCGGCAAAAGCCATCAACAAAGCTAACGTAACACCCAAATAAAGCATATTCCTAATCATTATACCCTCCTCTTTTTAACCTGCATATTTAATCCTTTTCACGGGATAATATAATTCATCCAGGCCTGCATTCTTACCATTACTTTGCGGATAACCTGAGTGGCCCTGGCCGATTCGGTGTAGATTGCCGCTGTACCAATAGCGCCACCAGGGACCCCAAAGGGTAAGTCGGCCTCATCTTCAATTTTCAGAATTACTATATACTGACCCGGCGGCTGAGGTCCGATGGGCTGTTCGGGTACTTCGCCGCTCGGTTCCAACTGGCCCGTTTGCGACATCAAGACAATGGAATCGACTGTCCCCTTTAGCGTCTTGCCGGGATACAGCTGCAATGCCACTTCGGCAGGCTGCCCTGGTTTAACATGGCGAATATTGATTTGATTTATCCATGCGGCCAGCTTGGTCTGGTCGTTTACGACGTAATTGAGCACGCTACC
>JAAXQF010000095.1 GCA_012974435.1 Desulfuromonadales bacterium
AATGAGATCTTCATCAGCCCTTCCAGGATTCCCATGGCTACCATGCTGCCGACAATCGCGCTGATGCCACCCGCAATCAAGCCAAGAAAAAGAAACTCTGCAGCAAGCGCACCCAGAATGTCGAAACGGGTCGCACCGCAGACCTTGAAAATAACCGCGTCGTGAATACGGCGGTGTTGATCTGCAGAGACGGCTCCAGCCAGCACCAGGAATCCTATTAGCACCGCAAGACCAGCCATGCTGCGAAAGGCTGTGCCGATACGTTCGAGTGTTTTAGAGACATTTTTAAGAAGCTCGCGGGTGCTGATGGCAGAGACGTTCGGGAATTGTTTAGTGATTGCGGCGAAGGCGGTTTCTTCATGCTCCGGTGGAACATGAATCGAGGCGATGTTTGTCTGTGGGGCGTTTTCCAGGACTCCAGGCGAGAAGAGTAGTGCGAAATTCAAGTCGAGTGTCGACCAGTCAACTTCCCTTAAGCTGCTAATCCTGGCGGTAACATCTCGACCCAGAACATTGATCGTCAGCGTGTCGCCTATGCCGACCCCAAATCCTTTCGCGAGATCCGCCGTAATGGAAACCAGGGGTTCACCTGCATAGTCTTCTGGCCACCACTCTCCAGCAACGACCTTTATGTCCGGCGCCTTCTCCTTTGCGTAACTTAAGAACCTGTCACCACGAACTGCCCAGCGTACTTCCTTGGCAACTTTTGCCATTGTCACCGGCTTGCCTGCAATGGCGGTTATGCGGCCGCGCAAAGTAGGATAACGTTCAAACTTGGTGAGCCCGGGCAGGTTGCGAGCGGTCTCTTCAAAGCTTTCAACCTGGTGTGGTTGCAGGTCCAGGAAGAAGAAGGAGGGGGCTTCATTGGGGACAGTTTCATTGATCTTGTCGTCAAGGTTGGCTTGGACCAGCATGACGGTGACCAGAGCGGTTAAACCGAGGCCCAATGAGAATAGTGCACTTCCTGCCGGTGATCCGCGCCGATGAATGTTGCCCAGACCGAGCCGCAGAGAGGGATTCGTTGGCTTAGGAATCAGGTGGGTCAGTTTGACAACAGTTGTTGAGGCGAAGCGGAAGATTATGAAGCAAAGGCTCGCTCCGCAGATAAACCAGAAGGCCAGTCTTTGATCGCTGCTGGTCAGGATCGCCAATGTGGCCAGAATAATTGCCGAGATCAGGATTGCCAACTTAATGGCCGTCCCGGGGTTCCTGTTGCTGGATTCGCTGTACCCTCGAAACAGGACCGATGGTGAGACTTGCCTTGCTAGACCTAAAGATTTCAAAGAGAAAATCAGCGCAATCAGTAGACCGAATAGTGCCGCTACGACCAACACCTGCCAATGAATGCCGGGGGTAATGGGGACGGGTAGATGGGTGCCGATAAGTTGTTGCAATATATAGGGCAGGGCAGCGCCGGCAACGAGCCCGGCTGTTGAACCGAGAAGGCCCAGGAAAAGAATTTGCAGCAGGTAGGCAGTAAAGATCAACTTGCCAGGAGCACCCAGGCATTTCATTGTTGCAATATGTGTGATCTTACCGTCCAGATATCCGCGAACCGCACCGGAAACACCGAGACCTCCAACCAGCAGGGAGCAAAGCCCGATGAGAGTCATGTTCAGGTTCATGCGGTCGAGAAAGAAGGTCACGCGAGGCGCAGCCTCTCGCCAGCTTCGAACACGCCAGCCCGCTTCAGGAAAACGGACCTGCATCTCAGTTTTTAATTGGTCAACTGTTTCACGGTTCGGCAGACGCAGTCGGTACGCATGATAAACCAGGCTGCCAGGCTGCAGCAGGCCTGTGGCCTTGAGTCCCTCGAGGCTTATCATGAAGCGAGGGCCAAGGTTGAAAGGGCGTACTGTACGGTCCGGTTCTGTTGTGACAACCCCCTTTATTCTAAACTCCGCGTTGCCGACTTTGACCTTGTCGCCAATCTTTTTGTCAAGACGGGAAAGCATGGGAGCCTCTACCAACGCACCAAGCTCATCACGACCGTCGAGTTCACTATGAATGTTCAGCTGGGGGGTACTCGTGATCTTGCCGTAAAGAGGATAGTAGGAGTCGACCGCTTTCAGTTCTGCAAGGACACGCTTGTCGTTATTGATGTCGACGACCATGGTTCTCATTGTGGTTACATGCGAAAGCTGGCCCCGATCTGTTAGAAAACTGATCCCCTCGGCCGGTAGTTCGCGATGAGCCAAACGGATTTCCAGGTCGCCGCCTAAAAGGGCGCTGGCGTCTGCCAGCAGACCCGCTTTGGCTGATTCTGTAAAAGAACCGATTGCGCTAATCGCAAAAACCCCAAGAAAAAGGCAGGTCAGGAAGACGCCAAAGCCGCGCAATCCGCCACGTAGCTCACGACGGACCAGACGGAGGGCCTGGGCTATGGTGCTCGTTGAGTTCAACAGTCAGCCTCATTCTCTTCGCGCAGGCACCCGTCGATCATTCTCACAGAACGCTTGCAACGTGAGGCAAGAATCTCGTCGTGGGTGACCAGGACCAGAGTTGTCCCATGTTCTTGCTGAAGATCAAAAAGGAGATTCATGACGATCCGTCCAGTTTCACGGTCCAGGTTTCCTGTTGGCTCATCAGCCAGGAGGAGGGCAGGCTTCACAACAAAAGCCCGAGCCAGTGCAACACGTTGCTGTTCTCCGCCGGAGAGTTCTCCAGGGAAATGACCGATCCTGTCACTCAGGCCAACCTTTGTCAGTGCTTCTTCTGCTTGCTCTGCAGGATTCTTGCAGCCGGAAAATTCAAGGGGCAGGGAAACATTCTCAAGAGCCGTCATGGTAGGGATGAGATGAAATGACTGGAAAACAACGCCAACATGCTCGCGGCGGAACCGAGCCAGACCATCTTCATTAATGGTGGTCAGGTCAACTCCTGCGACCTGAACCTGACCTGAAGTCGGTTTCTCAAGGCCTGAGAGCGCCATCAGCAGGGTTGTCTTGCCTGCTCCTGAAGGGCCGAGGACACTCACGGTCTCACCTTTAGTGATGCTAAGGTTGACCCCGCGCAGTATGTTGACCGCACCGGCTCCTCCGACTAGACTGAGGTGAAGGTCCAAGATATTAACCAAAGGCTCTGACATGCATTTATCCTTGTTATTCAAATTACTCCTGATGTTCATCCTGACAGCAACACCGGCGTTTGCAAATTCTGCAAACTCAGTTCCGGTTACAGTCCTTGCTCTCGGCGATAGTTTGACGGCGGGGTATGGCCTCGAACAAGATGAGTCATTTCCTGCACAACTTGAAAAGGGTTTGCTCTCCGCAGGTTACGCAGTAAAAGTTGTCAATGCAGGAGTCTCAGGCGACACCTCAGCCGGCGGCTTGGCACGCATCGAATGGGCTCTTGCGGATCGGCCTCAAATCGTGGTGGTTGAGCTTGGTGCCAACGACGCTTTGCGCGGTCTTGACCCGGCGCAAACACATGCCAACCTTGATCAGATCATTGCACGTCTTAATCAGGCTGGCTGTCGCGTTATTCTTGCGGGGATGCAGTCTCCACGTAATCTTGGCCCCGACTACAACAATACTTTTGATCAGATCTATCCCAACCTTGCCAAACGTTACGAACTGTTATTTTACCCTTTTTTCCTTGAAGGGGTCGCGACTGACCCAGAGTTGAACCAGGTTGACGGAATACACCCTAACTCCGCCGGAGTACGTCTGATTGTAGAAGGCCTTCAGCCTCTGGTTGCCATGGCTATTGACGAGCTGATTGCTTCAGAAGCTAACGAATGACACGCGTTCGCTGCGGATCTTCTTGCGTTCCTCGGTCAAAATATATGCGAGATAATATTTATATATGTTGCTGACGTACTGAGTTGTTTCACGGCCTATAACCGCCGCCGCAGCGTGTTCGACATTGTTGAACCAGACATTAGGGTCCAGGCCCATTGCCGCTGCTTTCTTGCGTATTTTTCTTAAATTGCCGGGTCCTGCATTGTAGGCCGCAAGAGCGAGAAGCAGCCTGTTCCTCTCGTCAATCTCAGGGTCGTCAACGTAGGTGTCTATCAGGTGACGCATGTATTTTGCGCCGGCATGAACGTTTTTTTCCGCATCATCCTTGATCCCTTTAATCCCGACGGCTTTGCTGGCGGCAGTGCTTGGTAACATTTGCATAATGCCAACGGCTCCGGCGTGACTGTGAACCGATTGATCAAGCCGCGATTCCTGGTACCCCTGGGCCATGAGCAATTGGTAGTCGAGATTGTAGGTTCCTGCTGCATCTTTAAACAATGCGACCAAGTTATCGAACTTTTGCAGTTCGTCACTATCCGTAGCTTTTAAAACGTGCTTGGTCGAGCGGAGGTAGCGTTTCAAGAGCATATTCGCCAAACCTTTACCTCGGCCTTCTTTCTTCCCGAAGTCGTTGAGCTCAGCCGCTAACTTTGGGCTTTTCTTTCGTATCGCCCAGCCGATTTTTCCCCCTTTGTGAATCACCAACTCTTCCCGCACTTCAATGTCGTTGAAAAGCTGAGCCCAGAACTTCGCTTTGTGGTCATCGACGATCGCCAGTGGCAAGAGTCCCGCATTCACCATCTCGAGCAGGTCTTCGTCTTCAAGAACCTCGTCAGCGAGTCGAATGTCGAGATCGATTGTCGCTTCAAGTGCGACGAGGTGCTCATAGTAACTGCTTGATTTTCGTACGTGGATAGGAACGCCCGCAAGATCTTCAAGGCTCTCGATTCCCGGTGCGTCGGGCCCGGTTACGACTATCTCGCTTACGTCCCTGAATCCGGTCTCCGTGAAATCAACTATTTTCAGGCGGACAGGAGTGACAGTCAGGTTGCCCGCAGCAATGTCGCCGTAGCCATCAACCAGGTCCTGTAATAAATGCTCTCGCGCAGTGGGGATAAAGATCACCCTGATTGGCAAAGCTTTACTGCCCTGTTCGCGGTTCAGCCTTTTCTCAAACTCTCTGCCTGCGTCATGAACGACGCCACGTTCTCGACCATGGTCGAGAAAGTAGAGAGTTTTACTGTAAGGGATGGGTAGGGTACTGTCGATCTCTTCTATGCGTTGGTCTGATGATTTCGGTACGGCTGAATTGTTATTGGATATGGCACGCAGAACGAAGAGTGAAACAAAAATGGCAACCAGGATAACGAAGTGGGCTCTTTTGAGTTTCATAATAATAATTTAACACTATTTCTCATGTTGAGACCACTAGCCTGACATTTTTTTGCTATTTGGAACAAAAATTGCTTTTCTGAATATATGGTTTATAGAATTACAGGAAGGCTGAGGTAAAGAGTATGTCAGAATGCCAGCATCTACATGATTGTGAATTTGTTCTACGTTACGTGGCTCGTGTTAAGCCGCACTGGGATGACTTCGTAAGTCTTTATTGTCGCGGGGTTTTTCAGGAAAACTGTAAGCGACTGGAGCAACTCCGGGAACTCGGTTCTTGCCCTGATCCAAAGTTGATGCCTACGGGTCATCGTGTCCCTCACGTTCTAGATCAAGACCAAACCTAGGCCTGATAGCCATAATGTAGGTGTGAAATAGCTAGAGTAAGCTTGCTACGACTGGTATTTCACCACATCCCGTCGAGGTGCCGTCTCTCTTCAGTTCTTAATCTCGTAATACTTTAAGTTTAAATCTATCTCAGGTATGCCTCTGTGACATAACGTCTCATCATGACATGCGTGTTGAAGTAATATGCATTCTTGCCGATCGCATTTTTCAGTACTTTAGTCCATTCTTTGCGATTGTTGTAGTAG
>JAAXQF010000563.1 GCA_012974435.1 Desulfuromonadales bacterium
TCGAGGAGATTATGTTCGGTCAATTTGACCATGAGGAAACCGGCAAAGAGCAATGCCGCTGCCAGCAGCAAAGAGATACTCAGGATGATTTCGGTACGTAGGCCGGTTCGCATAAGAGTATGGAATCTGTCGATAAGTGTCTAAATGGAATGATCTGGGTAAGTATACGTTTTCACGATCGTTCAGGCAAACTAAAGATGAGCTAAGAACCTGCACACATTCATGCAGGGCTGCGTTTCCCAGTCATAGATTCAATCCGAATCGCCACAGCCGCAGTCTCACTATCAAGCTTCTCAATATATCGCCGCCCCTCCTCCACAAACTCAGAGCAATACTTTTCGATCAAGCTGACCAGCGCCTCATACTTTTCTTCTGCATAGATCACCTCAGCAGTACCGGTCACAATCACACTTGCAAATTCCGAAGTAAAATCAGCAGGGACAACTTTGCTCTGGCCAACCACACAGAATGAGACCTTCTCGTTCGCAAGCAAATTATCGAGCTTGTGACCTTCCAGGGCGCAATGGAAGTAAAGGTTATTGTTCCGTAGGGAATAGTTCAGAGGAACGCCGTAAGATTGTCCATCGGCAGACACGGTTGACAGGACACCATACTCGCCTTCCTGCAGAATTTTCATTCTCATTGAATAGGTCCTCTCATAAACGTTTTTAAAAGCTGAAAAATAATTGATCAGGATAGACAATCTAAATCTTTCGCCACAGAGTCACAGAGGACACAGAGACAACAATAATCCTCTTAGCTTTTCTCTGTATCCTCTGTGACTCTAGAGGGCGAAGCGAACGGGTGGCAAAAGCCTTGACGTCCTATATCAATCTTCACGCAAACTATGGTAAGGCGTGAAATACGCACGATAACCAAGTTTCAAAATAAAAAACGTCGTCAACGAAACACTTCCGGTAATCACGCACATAATAGCAATCTGGTATTTGACCGCGATCAACGGCTCAGTTCCGGAAAGGATCTGGCCTGTCATCATACCGGGAAGGAAAACCAGTCCCATAGCGGCCATGGCATTGACCGATGGAATCAGCGCCGCCCGGAAAGCGCTACTGACCGCCGTTTCAGAGACCGTCTGGATGCTACCGCCCAAACAAAGCCCGGTCTCAATCTCATCACGCCGTTCACGAAATTCAGCGGCCAAACGTTCTACCGCAAGGCTTGCGCCGGTCATTGAGTTGCCAATAATCATACCGGCCAGAGGAATCAGGTAACGTGGATCGTACCAAGGCTCAAGGCCGATCACCAGGGAGCAGAAGAAAAAGGTCATGCCGCCGCAACCAAAGAGGATTGCCGTACCGACCACCCGGTAAAAATGCGGCATTTTTATCTTCACTCTGGCGCCGATGGTTTGCACTGCAAAACCGATCATGACAATCAGTATCAGCAGAACCGGCAGAGGTGTTTCCAGGGCAAAGATCAGATGCAACACATATCCAACCACAAGCAGCTGGACGAACATCCGCAATCCGGACCAGAAGAGATCTTTGCTCTGCCCGGCCTTGAGTAGATGCGCCAGGCCGATGCTCATCAACAACAGGCTGTAAACGGTCACCAGATCCCACAAGCTAAGGTCGATGATTGATGCCGTCATGCCGACACCTCCATATCATCTTCTGACCCTGAGGCGAGAAAGGCTCGCACTTCTGCCGTTTCCGGGTGATTGAGAAGCCGGCTTGCAGGACCTTCTTCTACAACGGCACCATTGGCCATAAAGATAACATGATCGGCACAACGACTCGTCAGGCGCAGGTCGTGGGTAACAAAGATAATCGCCAGATTTTTCTCACGGGCAAGTTGACGGAAGGTTAAGGCCATCTGGTCAGCGGTGGGACGATCGAGAGCGCTGGTAGGCTCATCAAGAAGTAAAACCTGGCAGGGGCCGACCATGGCGCGTGCCAGGCAAACTCTCTGCTGCTGACCAACCGAGAGTTTGCGGGCGTCACGATCAAGCCAGGCCGGATCGACATGGCAGAGTTCAAGTAGCACCTGTAGAGAGGGATCACTGGAATCTGGCAACTCAGTCCGGCGTAAACGAGCAGGAGCCTGCAGGTTCTCCATGACGGTGCCAGGGAAAAGGAAAGGTTTCTGGCTCACCAGAGGGATACATGCGCGAAGCTCTGCTGGAGGGAAGTTGCTGATGTTCACTCCCGCGAGCAGGATCTCACCACTCTCGGCTTCGAGTAGACGATTGAGTAATCTTAGAAGAGTGCTTTTACCACTCCCTGAAGGACCGACTACAGCAAGAATTTCACCTGCTTCAACCTTGAGAGTCGTCTCCTGCAGGACACGCTGCAATGCTCCCGACTCTCCCGGGCGACTGGCAGCAACCTGTCGAACCTGAAGTAAGGGCGCAGCATTATTCATAAACACTCGCCATCGGTTTGCAACCGACGCAAGACTAGTTTCATATCATCCCAAACGTCTCGTTTACCTTCCGGGTTGCTTAACAGGTAGGCCGGGTGGTAAGTCGGCATCAGGGGGATTCCCTGGTAGCTTTGCCATTCTCCACGCAACTTGCTGATGGGTGCGTTGGTTTTCAGCAGACTGTGCACAGCAAAAGGACCGAGAGCAATGATGACCTGAGGACGAACGGCTGCAATCTGTTGCGCCAGAAAAGCTTCGCAGGTTGCCCCCTCTTCAGGCTGGGGATCGCGATTATTCGGCGGGCGACACTTGAGGACGTTACAGAGATAGACGTCGTCACGATGCAAGCCCATCGCCTGCAGGATCCTATCGAGCAATCGTCCGGCTTCGCCAACAAAAGGTTCGCCCTGAAGATCTTCCTCGTGACCGGGAGCATCTCCGACAAGAACCAGTCGTGCGTTGGGATTTCCGACACCGTAAACCAGCTTCGTACGTGACGCACCAAGACCACAGCGTTGACAATCACCCAGTTCGTTAAAAATTGTATCGAGAGGCTCCGAACCAGGGATCGCTGACTCAGCATTCTGCAAACCAGATCCCGCAGGAACAGCAATCTTCTGCTCTTCAAAGCCAAGATCAGTTAAATATTCGAACTGGCTCCGGGCCGCGGCCAGGGTTGCACGGATTTCATTTGCGAGTTGATCGGGCATATTCGATGAGTAAATCCCTTTAGTGGGTATATTATTCGATCAAAGGACGGTACAATCATCCAATGAAATGGTTCATTCCTGCAATCCTGATATCTGTTGCTCTGCTGCTCTTTCCATCCGCTGCTCTCGCCTGGGGAATCGGAGTTCACCTGCAGACCGGCGCCTGGATTCTCGACAACCTTGCCCAACTACCGGACCCTTTAAGGACGCTTCTGGCAGCCTATCCCAACGACTACCTGTACGGTTGTATAAGCGCCGACATCACTCTCGGCAAAAAGTACACTCACTACCTGAAGCACTGCCACTCCTGGCGGATGGGTCGCAAGATCCTCAAGCAGGCTAAAACCGAACGCCATCAAGCCTGTGCCTACGGTTACCTGAGTCACCTGGCAGCCGACACCGTGGCCCATTCCTACTTCGTTCCCTTCAAGCTGATGCGTACCTACAACACGGTACTTCTCAAGCACGCTTATTGGGAAATGCGCTTTGAAGCCCACGTCTCGCCGGAGATCTGGCCGCTGGCACGATCGATCGGGCGGAAAGACTTCTCTGACAATGACACGCTGATGCGCGGAGTCCTCTCCGATACGATCTTTTCCTTCGGTACCAACAAAAGGCTTTTCAACTCTCTGCTGCTGCTCAACAGGTTGCAGCAATATCAAAAAGTTTTACGATCACTGGCCAAGACGTCCAAGTGGGCAATCACGGAGGAGGATCAGAAAGAGTACCTGGGCCTGACCAGTGAAGCAACGCTCAGTTTCTTGCAGGACATTGATAACAGCCCCTTTTGCAATGCTGACCCGACCGGTGAGCGCGCCCTTAATACCGCCGGCATGATACGTAAAAACCTGAACACGCTCTGGCTCGATGGCAAATTAGGTGAGAGCGAAGCTGAAGAGATGCTTGGCGTCATTAAGCTCAGGCTCAAGGAAGGGATCTGTCAGCCTGACGACCTGCTAACGCTGCTCTCGGAATCTTGAACCGAAAAGAACGCCACCCGTTCGCTTCTCTCACTCGAGCCACAGAGATCACAGAGAAAGGCTAAAGAGCTTTTGATCTCTCTGTGATCTCTGTGGCTCTGTGGCAAATGATTTTAATAGATCAAACCTGAGTTTCCTTAACTGACAACCGCTATCTTATTTCGGAGCAGTTCATTTCCTAGGCCTTTGGCAACAAAGCCGAAGCCCTGTCGAGAAGTGTCTCGGCAACCCTGGCCTTGGACATCTCAGGCAACTCTTCGACAGAACCATCGGCGCTCAAGAAACGTACGATATTCGTATCACCGTCAAACCCGGCGCCTTCCTGGGTTACGTCGTTTGCAACGATCATATCAAGATTTTTCTTCGTCAACTTCTCACGGGCATTATTCAACAATTCTTCTGTTTCTGCTGCAAAACCGATCAGAATACGCGAGCCCTTATTTTCTCCAAGCTCTGCGAGAATATCCGGGTTGCGTTGCAGTTCAACCATCATCGTTTCAGAGCTGCCTTTTTTGATTTTTTGTTCACCGCGCGTAGTTGGTCGAAAATCAGCAACAGCAGCAGCCTTGATAATAATATCCGCATGCTCTGCCTCTGCCATGACCGCCTGATGCATTTCCATTGCGCTGGCAACCTGAATGGTCTCAACACCATGAGGCTCCGGCAGATTTACAGGGCCAGAAACCAGCACGACCCGCGCACCACGATTACTAGCCGCTACTGCAATGGCGTAACCCATTTTCCCGGAGGAATAGTTACTTAAGAAACGAACCGGATCGATCTCTTCACGCGTAGGACCGGCTGTCACCAGGAATGTCTTGCCTGCAAGGTCCTGTTTGCCAAACAACGCCTGCACAGCAAGGAAGATATCCTGAGGGTCAGGAAGCTTACCCTGCCCTTGCCAACCACAAGCCAACTCGCCATAGGCTGGAGCAATAAAATGATAGCCGTGAGCTTCCAGTGTCTCCTGGTTCTTTCTGTAAAGCGGATTTTCCCACATGTTGCTGTTCATCGCCGGAGCAAAGAGCACCTTGGCCTTGGTGGCCATAAGTGTCGTTGTCAGGAGATCATCAGCGATACCATTGGCCACTTTACCGATGAGGTTGGCTGTGGCTGGAGCAACCAGTAAAAGATCAGCACGATCGGCCAGTGAGATATGACCGATTTCCTGCTCCTGGATAATATTGAAGAGTTCCGTATGAACCGGATTGCCGGACAAGGTCTGAAATGTCAGCGGAGCAACGAACTCCTGCGCGCTGCTCGTCATGATGACATGAACCTCTGCTCCGGCCTTAACCAGCAGGCGCAGCAACTCGGCAGCCTTGTAGGCAGCGATTCCACCTGTAACTCCTAGAACAACACATTTACCTTGCAGCATTTTCAACTCCAGCTTTTGTCATCTAAGTCAAAATGCCCGTCATTTAAC
>JAAXQF010000089.1 GCA_012974435.1 Desulfuromonadales bacterium
AAAAAGAAAGGGCCTCAAAAGAGGCCCGAGTCCTGTTAAACAAACGGCCTTGTAACCGACATACCGCGACCAATAAGCAGCTCAAACATTCGGCAAACAACATGCCCTCCGCAGGATAAGGCAATTTTGCATACTTTTGCTGCCGGGCAATAAGTATGTCGTATGGCGGGACGAGACCCGCCGATTTATGCCTTTCCGCTCATAAGGCTCTAGACCCTTGCTTAAGGGTTTCGCATTTAATCGATTTTTTGTAGAACAACCTTATCCATCACTTTCTTCTTCAAAAAAGTACGATATCCTAAAAGGCACTAATTCACGGCATATCAGTCAAGAAAATCTCGACTTTGACGACACACATCAGAAAAAAGTTCATATATGCAAAAAAAGATATTGACCTTAAAGGTAAAAATCTATTAACTGACCAAAATGGTCATATATTAACCCTGAACGATAATCCTTCGGTGAAACCTTTTTCACCGCGCTGGAGGGAAAACAGATGAGCACGACAGTAACGACTCAAGAAGGCGTGAATCTGCAAATCCGGGACGATCTCGCCAAGCAGTATTCAGCCGTTTACACACCGGAAGCACTCGCCGCTCTTTCCTTTATGTCTCAGCATAACGCAGAGCGTAACCGCCTGATGTCTGAGCGCACCCAACGCCGCGCTGCACGCATCAAGGCCAAAGAGCCGATCAGCTTCCTTAATCCCGAATCAGAAATCAGGGGTACCGGCATCAAGGTACAGGATGCCCGCGACGGCAAGTTTGTCGGCGCCGTCATCCCGCACGATCTGCAACGTCAGTGGCTGCAGGGCACCGGGCCGGCAGCCAAGCCCAATTCTCCAATTAAAGCAAACTTGCGCAACGTCGCCTACGCCCTGCTTTCCGGAGCAGACGGCTGGATGTTCGACGGCGAAGACGCCCTCGGTCAGATCACGACCATGTCTTTAGACAACCAGGTCAGCCTCAAACTTGCCATCGCCCGCGACCCGCTCTTTCTTGAAGTTGCTCAAGAGGTCTCCAGGGAAATGAATGCCTGGGCACAGGACTTCTTCGGTCGCGACATTGTCACTGACTGGCATGCCCAGCTTGACTTCACCACCAAGATTTTTCGCGCCCGCGGCCTGCACCTTGATGATCGCCACATTCGGGTCAACGGCGAATCGCTCTCAGCTTCGATCGTCGACATGACTCTCTATGTCGTCAATAATCATAAGGCGCTGCTCGATGCCGGTTCATCCGTTGTCCTCTACCTGCCAAAGATTCAGACCGCTGAAGAAGCCGGCTTCTGGAACAAACTGCTGAGCGCTATCGAAGGGCATCTTGGCCTCGAAGAAGGCACCATCAAGGTCTACGTGCTAGTGGAACAACTTGAGCAGACCTTCCAGTTGATGGAGATCCGAGCTGCTCTCGGCCGTCATTTTGTCGGCTTCAACACTGGCCGCTGGGACTACATCAACAGCGTCTCTGATGCCAACTGCTGGGATCCGAAGTTCGTCAATCCAAACATTGAATCGATCGTCATGACCTACGGCTACATGCGCAATTATGAGGATCGCGTGCGCCGCGCGGTCAACACCCCGGACGCCAATGGCAACTACGCCCTCTGGCAGGGCGGCATGGAGCCGAATATCCCGGTGGGATCAAAAGAAGGTGTCGCCAACAGTATGAAAAAAGCGCGCGCCGGCGCCGTTCGCGAACAGCAGGAAGGTGCCAGCGGCAAGTGGATCGCCCACTGGAAGATGGCCCACATCATCCGCCCGGTTTGGGAAGAAGTCGGCGAAGCCAATCAGAGTGGTCGCGAGTTCCCACGTTTGACGTACACCGTCGACGATGCAGCAGGTCTGACACTTCTCGAACCCGCGCCACGCACAGTGCGCGGTGCACGCAACCTGCTGAGCGTAGCCCTGCAGTACGGCAACGCTTTCGGCCAGGGGCTACAAGCGGCGGCATTGAAACCGGCCGACTTCTTCGGCAACGACGACATCCTCTACCTGATGGAGGACATGGCCACCGGCGAGATTCGGCTGAGTATTCTCTGGGAATGGATCCACAAGGGTGCCGCCCTTACCGAAGACGATGCAGAAACCGGCCTGAAGGCTGGTGACGTCTTCACTCATGAAATCTTTGAGCGACTGCTCGAAGAGGAATACGCCAAGCTGCTCGCAGCTGGAAATCGTGATGTCCACGACAACTCCAAGACAACCACACTGCCGATTGCACGAGCGATCGTCGAGGCTTACGTCAACGACGCGGTCAAGGCGCCCTGGTACATCGACCTGCTTAATATCAACCTCAACAACCATGATCTGGCTATCGCCAAAGCGCGCATCAATAAATATGCAGAGGCCTTCAAGAACGAGGGCGTGCGTATCACCGAAAATCTGGATACTTTACCCGCCGGGAGGGCAGCATGAGTACATTCACCGAAGAGGTTAAAATTACCCGTGACTGGTTCGCCAGCCCACGTTTTGAAGGCGTCTTAAGACTTTACACCGCCGATCAGGTTGTCGAGCAGCGTGGTACCATTCCGGTTGACTACACCATCGCCAGAGATGCCGCAGAGGCATTTCACAGCCGTTTGCGCGAGTTGTTCTCTGAAGGCAAGTCGATCACGACTTTTGGCCCCTACTCTCCAAGCCAGGCCGTCGCCATTAAACGCGTTGGTATCGAGGGGATCTATCTGGGTGGCTGGGCCACATCATCCAAAGGTTCAGGCAACGAAGACCCAGGTCCCGACCTGGCCAGCTATCCTTTAAGCCAGGTCCCAGACGAAGCAGCACCTCTAGTCAGGGCGTTACTGGCCGCTGACCGCAACCAGTACTTCCTGCGTCTGCGCATGAATGAGGAAGAGCGTTCCCAAATTCCCGAAATTGACTACCGACCATTTATCATTGCCGATGCTGACACAGGCCATGGTGGCGATGCCCACGTGCGGAACCTGATCCGTCGCTTTGTTGAAGTGGGTGTGGCCGGCTATCATATTGAAGACCAGAAACCTGGTGTCAAAAAATGCGGACATCAGGCTGGCAAGGTCCTGGTACCGGTAGATGAGCAGGTCAAGCGTCTTAACGCTGCTCGTCTGCAACTCGACATCATGAAGGTGCCGGGCATCATCGTGGCTCGTACCGATGCAGAAGCCGCCACCTTCCTCGACGGTCGCGGCGACGAACGTGACCACCACTTTATTCTCGGGGCCACCAACACCAATATCCCCAATTATAAAACCTCCTTCCTGGCAATCATGCGCCAGTTTAACAGTAAAGGGGTCGCCGAGATCAACGGCCACCTGATGTACCGCATCTCGGATGCAGCCTATGCCGATGCCAATAAGTGGCTCGACAAAACGGGATTGTCCGCAGAAATCGACGAGGCAATCAAGGCGCTGCCGGATCATAACACCGCCAACGTTAACGCAGCACTTGACCACGCCGCCACGCGTCTTCTTGAGTTCTGGCAGATGGAAGCCAGCCTGAAGACCTACGGTGAAGCCGTTGCCGATGTCATGGCCTTTCACCTCGACGAGGGCTCAGAATTGCCGATGAGCATTAAGGAATGGCATTCTTACGTAGAGAATTCTTCCTTCGTCGAAGCACGGGAGAAAGCCCGCTCTATGGGTTTCAATATCATCTGGAACTGTGATATTGCCCGCACCCCCGAGGGCTATTACCAGGTCAAGGGCGGTATCCCTTACGCCATCGCCAAATCCCTCGCTGTGTCACCGTTTGCAGACATCATCTGGATGGAGACCAAGACGGCAGACCTGCACGACGCCAAAATTTTCGCAGACGCCATTCATACTGTCTATCCCGACAAAATGCTCGCTTACAACCTGTCCCCGTCTTTTAACTGGGACACGACCGGAATGAGCGAAGAGGACATGCGCCAGTTCCCAGTCGAGCTGGGCAAGTTGGGCTTTGTCTTTAACTTCATCACTTACGGCGGCCATCAAGTTGACGGACTGGCCGGCGAAGAATTCGCCACCGCCCTCAAGGAAGACGGCATGCTCGCTCTGGCCCGCCTGCAGCGCAAACTGAGGCTGATTGATTCGCCTTTCAAGACCCCTCAGAGCTACGTCGGCGGTCCACGTTCCGATGCTGGCCTGATGGCCGCTTCCGGTGGTACCGCCACCACCAAGGCGATGGGTAAAGGATCCACCCAGTTCCAACATCTGGTTGAGACCGAAGTCCCACCGAAGCGCCTCGCAGACTGGCTCAAGCTTTGGACCGGTCACTACGACCTGGATGCTAAGTTGAGGGTCGTTCTCAAGCCCCACGTCTCTGGTTCGGAACTCCTGGAACTCACTCTCATCGATGAGAAGAACACCAAGATGGCCAACATCATCTTTGCCACCTTGCAGGATCGTCGTGACCGCAACATGCTTTCGATCCGCGACCAGAACACCTTCAACGAGGACTTCCGGCAGAAACGCCTGATGACATTGATCTCGCTTTTCCTGATTCATCGTTACAAGGTTGACACGGTTCACTACGTCACACCGACCGATGACAATCAACGGCAGGCAAAGGGTATGCTCGGACTCGGTCTTTACAAGGACATCCAGACCGAAGTCGGTCAGATCATCGTTGCACGCGTCAATGCCGAACGTGTTAAAACGCTGGTAACACCCGATAGCGAAGAGTTGCAGAAACTTATCGCAAAGAGCTAAACCTCTTTCATTGCAGGCATAAAGAAAGCGCCGCCGGACTGATGATCGTTCGGCGACGCTTTTTATTTGAAGAATGCTGTATTCGTCCAGGCTCTAATGTGGAAGAGGAAATGAATACATTAAGCAAGATGCGGTCATTTATACAGGGATGGCCGGCCAGGTCAAAGAAAATGGGTGGGAATGTTCAAGGCAAGTGAGGTATCGAAATCAATAGTTCAATAAATTCTGTTTGTTCTCAAACATAATGAAAATGGCTCCCAATATTACAGGAGCCG
>JAAXQF010000097.1 GCA_012974435.1 Desulfuromonadales bacterium
CCTCAAGAATCGGCGCATCGAGCTCCAGCACTCCATAGAAACCAACGCTGCTAAAAACGCCGAACCAGAAGATAGAAAAAAACGTCGGCACCAGTATGACACCTATCATATACTCCCGTATGGTACGCCCCTTCGATATACGTGCAATGAAAACACCGACGAAAGGAGCCCAGGCAAACCACCAGACCATGAAGGTAAGTGTCCATGATTGAAACCAATTGGTGACCTTTTCATCGAAGAAGGTATAAGTTTTAAAACCATGAGGAACCACGCGGGCAAAGTAGTCGCCAATTGATCCGGTAATTGCGCTCATTATATAGTAGGTAGGGCCGGTCAGCAGAACGAAGATCAAAAGTCCGCCTGCGATGGCCATAGCCGTGTTGGAAAGCGTTGCCATACCTTTGCTCAGATCCATCATAAGGGGAAAAATGTAAGAGAGACAGAGCACCGCGAAGATCACCGCTGCAAGCCATAGGCCGGAATTAGACAGACCGAAAAGCGACTCAACGCCACTTTGAATCTGAAATACCCCCATTGCGATGGATCCGCCGATGCCAATCGCTATAGCATAGATGGCCAACAGGTCACTTAACCAGCCGACACTCCGTGTCCAGGTCCGCTGGCCAAAAACTGCTTTTATAGGCGAGCTTACCAGGATTGGATAGCCTTTGCGAAAGCTGAAATAGGCCATGACAAGACCGGTGACGGCATAGATGGCCCAGGCGTGAAGGCCCCAGTGAAAGTTGGTAATAAAGAGCGCATGTTCCGCTGCGCGAAAAGTGTCGGTGTAGTTACGAATAACATTAAAGTGGGAAAGGGGCTCAGCTGTGCCCCAAAAGAGCAGCCCTACGCCCATTCCGGCTGCAAAAAGCATGGTCAGCCAGCTAACCGTGGAAAACTCAGGCTCATCATCGTTCTTGCCGAGTTTGATCTTGCCATATGGAGAAATGGCGAGCCAGATACACAGGATCAAAAGCAGGCTCACAGAGAGCATGATAAACCAGGCACGGCTGGTGAACAAGACGCCTGTTATTGTTGAGGAGAACTGGGTAAGCCCCGCCGTGTCAATGATACCCCAAATGGCGACAAGGCCGGTCAAAGTGAGTGCTATGAGCAGCAGTGGATTTTTGAACACAGTTTCACCTTTCCGTTACAGACAAAGGTTTTTCATTAAGCCTAAACATCTTTAGACATTTTGTCAAAAAACGGGTCTCCTTTAATAGATAGTCCCCTAAACCGTTGCCCCTTGATATTCGTTCATGGACTTTAAGAGCCGGTGCTTCTGGGGCCTCAGCACAAAATGCTGGGGTGAGACTCTCTAGGTAGGGACTCAACATATCTTGCCAAGATGTGAACTTTCATAAAAGTCTAGGTATGATTTGCATATCTCAAATTTTCGGAGACTTCCAGAAGTTTACATCTATAGCAGAAACAACAAGCCAGAGTAGAATTTATCAAACATGACATGTTGGGGTTAGTGCATGCAGCTAATTAATTCACTTACTCCAACGGTTGCTATGCCAGAGATGAGATCAGACATGGCATAGGGAATGACCAGATCGCCATTATGGATAAGCGCGCCGCAGGTGTAAACGACATTGGGAACATACCCCTCGCGCTCTTCCTCACGCGGGGTAAGTAACGGCTCGTCCAGGCGGGCGATTATTTTTGCCGGGTTTTCAAGATCAAGCAGCATGGCACCAATGCAATACTCACGCATGGGCCCAACACCGTGGGTGAGAACTATCCATCCTTCATCGGTTTCTAGAGGTGAACCGCAGTTGCCGATCTGCATGAACTCCCAGGGGCGTGTGGGCTCCTGGATGATTTCGGACTCCTGCCAGAAATGGATATTGTCTGAGAACATGATATGATTGTTTTCACCATCCTGGCGTGAGAGCATGACGTAGCGGCCGTCAATTTTACGCGGAAAAAGAGCCATGCCCTTGTTTTGTACGGCTTGGCCGTTGAGGGTTATTATTCTGAATTTGACAAAATCCTTTGTTTCAATCAGCTGCGGCAGGATTCTAAAGCCGTTATAAGCCGTGTAGGTCGCATAATAGGTAAATTCGCCGTTATCATCAAAAAATTGCACGAACCGGGCGTCTTCAATGCCCCTGCTTTCGTTTTCCGATACGGGAAAAATAACCCGTTCGGATATTTGGTGCTCCGGTCGGAAATTCAGCTCATAATTGGAATTGGCAAGCCAGTACATGATGTCGAAGGTTTCGTTTTGGCGCGCCCCAGAGAAAACGGGTTCTGCGCGAAGCGCTTCAATTCTTTCTTTTAATTCATTATAGGTGAACTCTTCCGGCAACTGGTCAAAAAGATGGGCTGTTACCTCATTGCAGACCTCCATTTCGTGGAGCTTCAGCTGGAAGAGATGCCGGTCGTAAACCGGATTTAGTTGGATGTCCGGCGTTTCGACATAATCGCTGATCGGGTCGAAGAGAAACGTATTGTGCTCGTCAAGGATGCCGCTGCGAAATACAATAGAAGAAACATGGCCTTCGCCGGTTGCCCGCAGGCTCATGATAAAACGCAACCTGCTTTTGTCCAGATGGCTTTGATCAGGATGGAGGACGATTGAAGGGTTGAAAAGGGCAGCCGATTCAATTGAGTACTCCATGGTAAAATAGGCCCCGATGAGAGCCTTTTTGGTCTCACTGAGCACGACATTCGGAGGAACATAATCTGTCACCGCATTCAGGTGACGTTCGAAAACACTTTTGATGTCTTTGTGCCGCTCGGAAAAATCAAGCATGATTTCTTCTATGCGATGCGCGCCGCCGGGAATATGAGGGCGGGTTATAACGCGTGAAGCGTCCCCTAAAATCTTCTTCTTTTTCCGTTTAACTTTGGGCTTCAGATACTCTCTTGTGTCCATATCACTGTATCCTTAATGAAATTTGAGATTGTGTGCGTTGCATCGCAAAGCTGTCTGGCAGAGTTCATTTTTGATTCCGGCATATCCTCGAAAACCTGATTCGATCAATTCATGAGATTTATTGTGGATTTCCTGATTTGCAGTCAACCGGTTAAGATATCTGACAATAAGCTACAGCGGCGGCCGGGAAACCGATAAACAAAGCTCGACCAAGTCATCGATCACTGCCGTGCCAACACACATAACCGTATCGGCACCACCCCAATATATCTTTACTGTCCCATCATTTTCTGGAACAGCGCCGCAGGTAAAAACAACATTGGGCACGTAGCCGCTCACCTCCCAGGGATCCTCGGGCTGCAGTATCCATTGATCGGAAACGCCGATCACTTCGGACGGGTCCTCCAGGTCGTGAAGAGCAACCCCCAGACGATACACGGCACCGGCCATGGTTCCAAAGACGCCATGATAAATATGCAGCCAGCCCTTATCGTTTTTGAAGGGTGGTGCGCCGGGCCCGATTTTCATTTCATCCCAGTGATACGGAACCGGCTTCATAATCACCCGTGAATCGCCCCAGTGAACCAAGTCCGGGGAATAGGAAATCCAGATCGACCAGGGTGAAATTTCCGAATGCGGCCGGTCAAGACGCGCGTATCTGCCCTGGAATTTCTGAGGGAATATAACTGTATTGCGCAGGTCGGCCTGGCTGACCAGCGCGACGCGTTCAATGCTTTTAAAGTCCTTTGTCCGGGCAAGTGCTATGCGCACCCCATGCCGGGAGTATGCACTGTAGGTTAGAAGATATGCGCCCTCCACGGGGTTTATGCGGAGGTCCTCCACCCCGAACTCTTCGTATTCGGCAAATATGCCATCGTGTGACGGCACGAGGAACGGCTCGGGATGAACAGAAAAGGAAAAACCGTCTGTGCTTTCAGCCCGGCCGATTACAGAGCGGCCGTTGTGGAGATGAGACCTGAAAAGCATTATATACCGGTCATTGTGCTTAATAACCCCGGCATTGTGAACCGTGGCTACCGGGTAGGGGACGTCATCCCTGGTAAGGATGGGATTCCCTTCATATCGTCTCACAAGGGGGGCTTTGCTTTTCATTTCCTACAGTCTCATCATTATTGATGTTTGGTTCCTAGTGGTTTGGCTGTTCGCAAATCCTTATTTGCCTCTTCAAGCACCTGGGTGTAGACCTCTAAATATTTTTCGACCATTCGGTCTACGGTAAAGCGGTCTTCGACCGTCCGGCGACAGTCCGATCTGTCAACATCTTTTATTCTGGCTACATGTTCAATAGCCTCTTCACAGCCCGAAACCAAGAAGCCGTTTTTGCCATGTTCGATCAGCTCTGGCATGCTGCCCTTGTTAAAGGCGATCGCTGGGGTGCCGCAGGCCATGGACTCTATAACGGCCAAGCCGAAAGGCTCATCAAAATTTATGGGGTGCAAAAGCGCGCATGCTTTGCCAAGCAACTGGTTGCGCTGAGCCGGGTCGGCGCTGCCGACATAGACCGCCTTGTCGTTGTCCAAGTGCGGTTCGACGTGCTGGTGGTAGTATGCTTCATCCTGGATGATTCCCGCCAATATCAGCTTTTTATTGCTGGCCCGGGCAATTTCAAGGGCCTCTCTGGCACCCTTGTCATGGTGAATCCGCCCGAAAAAGAGCAAATAATCATCCGGCTCAGGCTGAAAATCAAACTGCTTTATATCAATGCCGTGATGGATGGTTTTTATATAGTCAAGCTCCGGCGACCGGTCGGCATCGCTGATGGAAACATAGAACACCTTGCTGTTGTATTTCTTGTAAACCGGCAGAATCCCGGGCGATGAAAAGCCGTGAATGGTGGTAACGACCGGGGTGGCAATAAGGCCGGTATAGGTCAGGGGCAAGAAATCAAAATTGTTATGTATAATATCAAAATCTTCAGCCTGCTCAAAGAGTTCCGCAATGTGCAGGCACTCCCATACTTTCGGCATAATAGAGCGGTCTTCTTCATAGCCCCGCGCGCAAACGGCATGCAGCGTAGCACTTGTTTCCGAATCACCGGTCGCAAAAAGGGTAACATCACAGCTGCGAGATACCAACCCCTCGGTCAGAAGGGAGACAACGCTTTCCCAGGGGCCGTAGTGTCGCGGCGGCGTGCGCCAGGCAACTGGTGAGAGCATTGCAATACGCATAGCTAATCCTTTAGCTATTCGGTTGATTGGGACGATGGCTGTTTTAAAATCTCGTCGGCATAAAGCTTTTGCAATGTCATAAGCGAAATCAGCCATTCAAGCGTCGACTCAGCGCCTTCATTCTGGTTGATGCCGTCCGCCATCAGTCCATCGCGGCAGCCGCCGGTTTTGGGATCATAGAGCGGCATATTCAGGTCGTTCTGTCCGAGAAACCAGTTAAAGCACATCACCGCACTGTCGATCCATGTTTTGTCCCGGGTGATGTTAAAGGCTTCGACACAGGCTTCGATCATGGCATTAGCCTCGATTGGCTGCTGGTCGAAACGGGCCTTGGGGCCGCCTTTTTCATACCATCCGTTATTGCCGATCGGCACAAAGTGGCCTTTTTCGGTCTGGATGGTGAGCAGCCACTGGAGGGATCTGAGTCCCATATCGATCATGTCGCTGCGCTGCAACCATTGGCCGGATAGGAGCAGGGCATGGGGCAGCTTGCCGTTGGCATAGTTTAAAGTGCTTTCAGGCCAGGGCCAGCTTTCTGTTTCACTGTTCTTGAACTGATTGAAAAGCCTATCTGCAATGATTTCTCGAACCCTGCGCACTTCACTGTCGCCTGAAAATTTATGCAGGTAGGCATGAATGCCCACCAGGGCAAAAGCGATGGCTCGGGGCGAATTAAAGTGCTCGACAGCTTTTATCGCCTGGCTGAAGAGCGTCGTGCTCATTGCCATCTGCCCGGGATGGTCAAGGAAAGCCACGGCCTTGCCAAGGCCCCAGAGCGCTCTGCCGTGAGCATCTTCGGATCCCACCTCCTCAGTCCATTGCCGTGCATAGGTCATAAAATTACGAAACCGCCCCTTTTCGTCATTGTAGGCATACAGTAGAAAGCTGAGATACAGGCTGCTTAGGGAATCGAAGTACATGCTGTCTGAAAGCGAATATTTCCGGCCCATGGCAGCAACCATCAGCGCCCTGGCATTATCATCGGTGCAGTAGCCATGGTCGCGATTGGGGATGGTATGGGTGGCATGCTGCAAAATGCCAGTATCATCGGTAAGGATTTTCAGGTGATCAAGCTTCATTTCCGGGAGCTCGAAATTTGTGATGGATTTGATGTTTTCAATATATAAGTGTCGGGGGCGGGGGTGCAGGGAACGTGTGAGCTGAACCTCGCTGAAAACCTCTAGATATCTTCGAGATACCTCCTCCCAGATCGCCTCGCGACAGAATGTATAGGCTTTTTTGCGTATCGCATGCCGGTTGACATCGTTGTCCAAAAGGTCGATGATTTGTTCCGCCATGGCATCAGGGTTTTTGAATGGAACAATTCTTCCCCTTTCTTCGGCAAGCATCTCGGTCGCATACCAGTACGGAGTTGAAATGACGGCCTTGCCAGTCCCCATGGCATAGGCGAGAGTCCCGGAAGTAATCTGGGCTTCTTCAAGATAGGGGGTTATATATATATCAGCAGTGCCGAGAAACTCACATAATTCTTTCAGCTCGACAAAACGGTTTTGAAAAATGACATGATCGCTGATATTGAGTTTGTGCACGAGCTGCTGCAGGCTGATACGGTATTCCTCCCCATGCGCCCTTAGAATATGCGGATGTGTTGCTCCCAGGATAATATAGGTGACATCAGGGTGTTTTTTCGTGACTGAAGGAAGCGCCTGCAGCACATTTTCAATGCCCTTATTGGGGGCAAGCAGGCCGAATGTGAGCAGCACCTTTTTGCCTTCCACGCCGAACTTATCTTTGTAGAAGCTGGGATCAATAAAAGGCGTATCCGGTATGCCGTGATGGATAAAGGCAATTTTCTCCTCCGGAAGTCCATAGATATCTCTGAGGAAATCAAAGGCCTTCCAGCTCATCACGATCAGTTTGTCGGACAGGTCGGACAGCTTGCGCATGACTTCAAGATATTCCGGGGCGGGATCTCTCAGAACCGTATGCAGCGTTGTTACGACCGGCATGCGAAGCTCTCCGAGAAGTCTCAGAAGATGGCTGCCGGCCGGGCCGCCGAAAATTCCGTATTCATGCTGCACGCAGACAATATCAACCTGGCTGATGTTGAGAAACTCCGAGGCCACCCTGTAATCGGTAAGTTTGTTTTGATTGATCTCAAATCGCACTCTTTCAGGATATGGATATCCCTCGGGTTTGTCATTCATGGCAAGCGCCCAGCAGTTTATGTGGGGCGCTTCTGTCAATAAGGCCTCAACAAGATCAGTAGTGAATGTTGCAATACCGCACTGGCGGGGTAAATAGTTGCCGATTACGGCAACCGAACCGATTCCCTCATAAGACTGAATAACAGATGCCATACTAGCTGCCTCTCAAATATTCCACAATTTGACGGAACTTACTACTTGACGGCTTAAGTATAGGAAAAAGTTTCTTATAAATCAATAAACATACAATCTGTGTTTCGCTGCAATCAATTTAAAGGCGGCCTGAAGGAGAATTGACCCTGGGCGGCAGTCTGCTCCTGCAAGCCGACTACGAAGGGCCCTCCTTCATCTTCTGTGCAGTTACGCACACCTTTAAATAACTACCTATTTAAAAGCT
>JAAXQF010000301.1 GCA_012974435.1 Desulfuromonadales bacterium
CTATTGCCAGTCCTATTCCTGACCCTTTGACTTCGCCTTTGTTTGTGCCTCGATAGAAGATTTCAAAGATATGTTTGCGCTCCTGCTCAGAGATACCAGTGCCGTGGTCACGTACAAAGAATCTTATTTGCTTTCCTGCTTGTTCTCCTCCAACTTCAATAAAATCTCCACTATTGCCAGCATAGCGAAGAGCATTACCGATAAGGTTGTCGAAAATCTGGGCCAAGAAGGTCTTTGGTATATGGATAGGGGGCAATGGGTTTATTTGCAAGATAGCCCCAGCGGCGGATATGTTAGTTTCCAAATTCTTGATGACCCTCTCCACAACCTTGTCGGTTGAAACAAACTTAATGGGCCGTTTTATGATTCCTGACGCCGCCAAAGAAAGAAGGTCCTCCATCAAAGCCACCATCCTTGTCCCTGCTTTTTCGATCTCTGTCAGATAAGACAAACCTTGCTCGTCTAGTTGCTCCTTGTAATTGTCTCGGAGAATTTCAGCGTAGCCTATGATAGGAGTAAGGGGGTTACGCAAATCATGAGCGACGGTGTGAACAAAGGCATCCAACTCCTCATTTGACTCCTTGATAAGGGCATCTGCTTTTTTGCGCTCGGTGATGTCATTCATTACGGTAACGGAGATATTACCAAGTGGCATCATATCAAATTCAACACAGCGCACAGCACCATTCTTACAGGCGATTTCCCATTCCTGGGTTTCTATTTGCGTCCCTTTTTCAAGCGCCTTTTCTAGCGCTTTTGTCCATGATTCTTGTACCTCTTGCCGATAAACGTCATTAGGGTATGCAGCAATCCACCATTGTTCTGCAGTCGATATATCGTCAAGGGTATAGCCAAAAACTTCGATAAATTTATTATTGAAAAATTCGATGTCACCCTTTGCATCAGTGAGAACTAGCGGTAAAGGAGACTGTGCAATTATGTCCTGAAAACGTTTTTGACTTTTTCGTAGTTCATCTTCACCTTGTTTACGCTCAGTGATGTCTCTGGATATTCCTACGATTCCAGCGACGTTCCCATCAAGTCCGTAAAAAGGGGCTTTTTTTGTTTCCAGGAGCAGCTTTTTGCCATCCGAAGACAGAACCCATTCCTCAGCGCAGTATTCATGCCCTGAAGTCGCAATCAGTCTGTCCGTATCCTGAATTGCTTCTGCTTGGTCCCGACTAAAAAAATCGAAATCAGTTTTACCTATTTGTTCTTCTTCCCTTAAGCCGACAAACCTCTCTGACGCCTTGTTGCAGCCACGATAAGCACCGTCCATATCTTTGAAATAAATGAGATCACCAACAGCATCTATGATACACCGCAACAGACCTTTATTGGGCGACAGCTTCCTATCGGCAAATTGTTGCCTATCTGTTTCGATCAAAGAGGACTCTTCTGCAGATGGTTCGTTTAGGTTCTGAGCAGTGAGTGCTTCCAGATCGCGTTTCAACCTCTGGTTTTGAGACTCAAGGTCCGTCTGCCGGATGCGCAGTTTGTGAATCAGTTGATGTGCCTCCTCAAGAGACAGTGCTTCAACCATGCTATTCCCCTTTTTGGTTTATTATTCGACAGCAAATAACAATCGTACAGGTTAAGATTCTATCAGACGCCTACATAATCCGATTATACCCCCCCCATAGGTTGAGTTCAAAGGAGTGAGTTTCTTGTTAATCCTCTCACATTGATTTGAAGCATTAAAGTAGGTCGAAAAGTGAAATTCTTACGAACCCTGATAAATAAAAAAAGCCCCGGTTCCTGGGGGGAAAGGCCGGGGCGAAATCTCTGTACATCCAAGAAGGAGGTAACAGAGGATCATATATTTTTGAGAAAGTTGAATATCTGCTTTGTTAGGTGATTGTCAATAACCCTGACATATAGGAAAGGCCACCAAGGATCGAACCCTGGTGGCCATAAATTGTGAATTAAAGAGCTTCCTGAATACCTCAATCAATAATAAGACGTTTTTCGTCTCGGAAGTCGTGCGATGTAAGAATTAAGGTTCGTATCATCTCTGAACAGGCATGGGCTTTATAGCCTATAATCCTGCTTTTAATGGGGATCGGGGTAATCCACATAATGGGTCGTCGGAATCACTCCCGCTTCTAAGCGGCTTAGTGTCGGGGTTCCTTTCGGACCAAGATGCTTAACGAATTTGTAGATCGCTCGCAGGTCTTGATCCACAGTCGTAGACAACATAATCCAATCCATTGGTGAATTCTTGCGCATCTGCTTAGCGAGAACCAGCCACTCATCTTCGGTCATGTTGTTAAGCAAGAGTCGGAGGTTAGTCGGGTATGTAGTACCGTAGGTCCCGCGGAAACCGAGGGTACTACCAACCAACCAGTCTTCTTCCGGGATGCTAGATCTTTGTATCATGTAGTCTGGGGTATGACAGGAATTGCATCCCATGGTTTTAATCACATGACGGCCACGCTCGATAACTAATGATTGTTGACGTTGAGCCTCGTAGACAGTCAACGTCTTACTAGATTCTACACATCCGGTGAGCATGGCGAGCATGACTACAAGTAAGACAATAAGTTTGTGAAGCATCTTTCCCTCCTCTGATCAGAAATCTGAATAATCTAGCCGCTGATAATTTACTGGGGTTGTTAACTGAGATCAAATTAACGACTGTCTAATAAGTTGCCTCAGAATTATTTAGGGTGCTTATTCCCATAAACCTACATCAATAAGGCATCGCTAATTTACATCAGTAGCGAGTTGAGGTCAAAGGAAGGGTTTCCCATAAATCCTCTCGCATTGTTTTGATGCATCTAGATTTGCCGAAATGAGAAATTCTTACTGACCCTGACTTTTAACAAAAAAAGCCCCACAGCCAGGAGGGACTGTGGGGCAAAGGGTTTCTATGGGTTTTGCTTAGGAGGTAGAACCATGAAGAACTTGCGTTCTGTGGTTTATATATTACCGATTTTGTCAGGTATGTCAACGGATAAATAAAAATAAAAACGTCACCAGGGTTCGACTCCCTGGTGGCCATAGTTTTGTGGGTTAAAAAGCCTGACAATAGTTGTTGTATCTGAATCTCTGCAACAGCCTTTCTTTATTTCTTCTGCAAAGCATCAAAAATCATATCCAGTACCACCTTCTGCCGCGCTTCATTCTTGTTCAGCACCGCGAGGCATTCACCCATGGCGAAACGTTCGTGCAGATAGTCTGCGTCTCGTCCCGAGAGGATGATAATGCGCCGGCGATCCAGGCCTTTTTCGATGGCATAGGAGAGCAGTTTGCCGCCGTCCATTTTGGGCATTTCAAGGTCGAGGAGGAGTAAATCGAGATCCTTATCGATTTGTGCCAGCCCCTGGAGTGGTTCATTACAGGTTATGATCTCAAGGTCCGGGTAGCGCTCTCGCACATAATTGGTGAGCAGATCAAGAAAGAGTCGATCATCATCGATGATAAGAATTTTTTTCATGATGCTTTCCCTGGAAAAGGATGCCTTCACAGCCATTATATCAAGCAAATGGATTAATGGTACTGAAGCGCTTGGTCATCCCAAAAAGTAAATCTGCCTCACGCCCGTTCGCTATGCTCACTTGATGCCGGTCGTGTGCTTTTACGGTTTAACGCTTTCGTTTAGTCAGTCACCAGAAACGTTTAAGTAACAGTTTACTGGAGCGAAGTAGATAACCAGAAAAGTAAAAACGCAAAGAATGGACTGAGAAATTTAAACGCTTTACGTTATCATTACTCTGTTGCCGTTCTTGTGACTCTCCGTTCTCTTGTTGGAGTACTAAATGTATCTAGTTGTTCTACATGATTGGAAGATGGAAGAGGGCGCTGTTGCCATGTTTGTCGCGGAAAAACTGGGAACCGTGGCTTTCGAAGCCCGTCAGAAACTTGCCGGTGGCAGCCCGGTTGTGATTGCAACTTTTGCTGACCATGATCATGCCCGTGCGTTGGCGGACAGCTTAACCCAAGAAGAGCTACCGGCGTTCCTGATTGATACGGAAGAGGTGCGTAAACACCTGTCTCCCTACTACGTGCGTCGTTTTGTGCTTGGAGAAGAGACGCTAGAAGTAGAGTCGCGTGATGGTGAATGTTGTGAGATTGAATACGGTACGATCGACCTGTTGCTGGTTGCCATCTGTAAGGCTGGTGAGATTCAGACCACGGGGACCGAGACGAGCCGTAAGTTCAGCCTTGGCAAGACTCTTCTGGCCGGCGGGTTGCCGATGACGAAACAAGTCAAGACAGGGAAAGTCGTGACGGTTGAAGAGCGTGACGAATCCCTCTGGCTCTACACGCATGATCGTTCATTGTTTATCTTCGATCGGCCGGTCATGAACTACGACGGTCTTGGCGAGGCGATGCAGTTTACCCGTGACCTTAATTTTGCCCACCTGAAGAACGAGCTGAAGCGCCTCGCTCCGGGGGCGCGTTTCGACGATCGGTTGCTCAAACGAGCCGCCATGATTCGTCTGATAGGACCAGCGCTCAACCCCGAAGTTGATCACGATTTGGCCTTCGAAATCCTCTCCAGGAGCCTGCGGCTAAAAGGCTCTTAACGGGAACCTTTGCCCTTGTTGACCCGGAAACCTGATTTTGACAAGGCCTCGGCCATCGCTGTTGAAGGGTCGGGTGCTTTCTTTTCGGGCCTTGCTTGCTTGACCCGTTCTTTCTGTTGCGGAGGCTTCTCTGCCTCACCCTTGCGCATGGTCAGGCCGATCCGTTTGCGCTGCAGATCAATCGATAGAACCCTGACCTGGACCTGCTGGCCAACCTTGACCACCTGGTTCGGGTCTTTAACAAAGCGGTCAGCCAGCTGGCTGACATGAACCAGGCCATCCTGGTGGACGCCGATATCGACAAAGGCCCCAAAGGCTGCGACATTGGTCACGATGCCGTTAAGTGTCATCCCTTCTTTAAGGTCCTTCACCTCCATGACATCTTCGCGAAAGCTCGTCGTA
>JAAXQF010000304.1 GCA_012974435.1 Desulfuromonadales bacterium
GCGCGGCTTTCACCGAGAGCCAGGTTGTACTCGTCTGAACCACGCTCATCGCAGTGACCTTCGATGACGACGTTGGTACCACTGTTCGCCTGCAGATACTTGGCGTTATTGCCGAGGATACTGCGCGCTTCGGCAGAAAGAGTGAACTGGTCAAAGTCAAAACTGATACGCTCCATACCAGCGATAGGATCATGAGTCGGCACGGCTTCGCCCTGCATGGAGCCTTCATCGGCACCTTTGACTTCAGAAGTCTGGCTCATATCGGACTTGCCAACGTCTTCTTGATCCATCTGAGGAGTAGACTTGGCACAACCGATGAGGCTGCCGCAGAGGAAGAGGACGATCAGGACCAGTTTGAGGGTTTGCATTGTTTTCATTGTGGGCTCCTTAAAGTTAAGACAGGGGTCATAGCATCTCATTTAAAACGGCACGATGCTCACTAAATTTTTCGAGTCACGCATTATAACGAGCTAGATCAGAAATAACAACCACTTGCTTTAGCCATCGGCAAACAACCAATATCTCCAACTAAGCACTTACAAAACAAGCTTTAGAACTTCTGTTGCTTACATTACCAACGCGGCGACCAGGCAGGGTGGCGGCAATCGCTGTCCAGCTTTGTCAAGCGTCTGGCACCGGTGCCGTCGTTGCGCATGACGTAGATCGCACGGTTACTGCCCTTGTCTGATGAATAGATAATGAAGCGGCCATCGGGACTCCAGCGTGGATGTTCGCTGTTACCGGGACCAAAGGTCAGGCGCCGTTCGTCAGTACCATCTATATTGATCGTATAGATGTCGAACTGGCCGCCGCTCTGGCGCGTAAAGGCAATGCGGTCGCCCTTCGGGCCCCAGGCCGGCGTGGCATTGTACTTGCCCCGGGTAGTCAACCTTGCAGCTTGACCGGTAAAAGTGTCGGCGACGAAGATATGTGGGTTGCCCTGCCGGTTGGAGACAAACGCCAGTTGGCTGCCATCGGGACTCCAGGAGGGATCGCTGTCGATTCCCCAGCTGTCGGTGATCCGCTTGTGTATGCGACCCGTGGTGCCGATCAGGTAGATCTCCGGATTGCCGTCCTTGGAGAGTGTCAGGGCAATTTCACGCTCAGTAGGAGACATACGTCCGGCAACGTTGAGGCCCTGCTTGTAAGATATCTTGGCTTCTTTGCCGGTGTAAATTTCCTTGCGATAAAGATCGGGGTTGTTGGCACGATAGGAGGTAAAGAGGATCTCTTTGCCTCGAGGAGAGAAATCGGGGTTGAGTACAATAGAGCGATGGTTGGTCAGTCGAATCGGGCGCTTGCCATCGACGTCCATCAGCCAGAGTTCTTTATCTCCACTCAAATCGGAGATATAGGCGATGCGTGCACTGAAAGGTCCCTCTTCGCCGGTGAGTTCTTTGAGTACCAGGTCGGCAAAGGCGTGCGCCATACGCCGGACATCCTTGGCCTCACCAACATAGCGTCGACCGGTCAGGAGCTTGCGGTTGACAACATCAAAGAGGCGCGCCTCGATGGTCAGTTGATCACCCTCGAGTTTATAGGTCCCCTTGATCAGGGTTTCACTACCGAGCAATCGCCACTGCGGAAAATCAACCTGGATGCTGTAAAGCCCGATACGCTGGGCATCATCGAGAAAAGCAGCGGGTTCAACAAACCGGAAAAGCCCGGAAAGATCCAGATCGGCATCGAGGACCTCGTTAAACTCCCCGGTGATCTGCGCTGACTCCGGGCCCTTGTTAGGCAGCAACAGGGTCAGGGCCAGGGGAATCGATTGTTCGCCGGGCGAGGAGATTTCAATTTCCGTGGCGGCCAAAGCCGACCACGGCAGAACCAGACAGAAGAGACAAATCATGAACCAGCGCATCAACATGCTTATTTTCCCCGGGACATTTCCTTAAGGTTGAAGGTAACCAACAGATCGAGCTGTTTCGGCAAGGGTTGCGGCAACTGCTTCGATTTGGTGATTGCTCTTTTCAGCGAATCATCGAACTGCTGATTCCCTGATGGTGTATTGATCCGGTAACGGATCATTTCTCCGGACGCCGCATAGGTCAGAGTGGCTTTCGCCTCGAGATCACGAAGCCGTGACTGATCCAAAAGATAAGGAGAAAGAGCCCAGTTTTGCTGGATAAATGCCTGTACAAAAGCCAGAGCACTGATACCCACCTCATCACCCGTACCGTCAGGCATCCCCACCGGCACGTCGGCTGCAATGGTGGCAGCCCCTGCGCTTAATTTGGCAATCTTATCCTTTATGGCCTCGCGCTCAGCTTGACGAGCCTGACGCTCTCGAATTTCATCGAGGGCGCTCTGAACCTGCTTTTCGTTACGCGTGTCTGACTTGACCGCCGGCTTCGGCACAGGTTTAGGCGTCGGCTTGGGTTTGCTGGTCTGTACCGGTTTGACCAAAGGCTTGACGGCAGGCTTGGGTTTTTTCTGAGCAGCAGCTGGAGCGGTCTGGACCGTGCGTTTAACTTCCGCAGCTTTCGGCTTCTTCGCCGGACGGGGATCGGGTCGTCCCGCCTGTGGATTAAGCACCGGCTTGTGAATCAGGTCAACGTAATAGACAGGGGGCTTGGGGCGGGTCTTGGTGCCGAACAGGTCAACGGTGAAGGCCACCCAGACCAGGCCGTGAACGAGCAGAGAGACAAGCAGCAAGCGACCGAATTTCGGGTCCTTGTGAAAAGCACTGATTTGGCGCAGAGACTCGACAGGCATCAGAGGCGCACTCACTTACTGTTGTGGTTCCTGAGCAACCATACCAAGCTTGGAGACTCCGGCGCGCTTGATCGCAGCCATCACCTGGACGACCTTACCATAAGGCACCGCCTTGTCGGCTTCCAGGTAGACGGTCTTGTCTTCACGTTCACTTAAAACCTGCTGCAACACCGGAGTAAGCTTGCCCGCATCAGCGACGCTGTTCTTGCCAACCATGATTTCACCCTTGCGGGTTACGGTAATCACGAGAGGTTCTTTGACCGCAGTAAGATTCGGCGCGTTTTCAACTTCCGGCAAGGCAACATCCACACCCTTTTCCATCATCGGTGCCGTGACCATGAAAATGATCAGCAGGACCAGCATGACGTCGACAAAGGGTGTCACGTTGATCTGGGCCAGCACCGTGCGTCGGCGATTGCTGTTCTGACCAACTTCCATATTAACGGCCTCGGCTCATGCGCTGGACAATGTTCAACATCTCCAGGCAGAAATTATCCATCTCGCCAATCAAAACGTTGGTCTTGTTAACAAAGTGGTTGTACCCGATAACGGCCGGAATCGCTGCGACCAGACCGATTGCCGTAGCGACCAGAGCTTCTGAAATACCCGGAGCGACGACAGCCAGCGAAGCGCTGCCGCTGGTACCGATGCCATGGAAGGCATCCATAATCCCCCAGACCGTACCGAACAGGCCGATGAAAGGCGCTGCTGAGCCGGTGGTGGCAAGAAAAGAGAGATATTTTTCCAGGCGCTGGGTCTCTGAAGTCGTGGAGCGACGCAACACACGGGCCACCCGTTCCTGCTCACCGAGGTCGGCCACCAGGTTGCCATCTTCCTGGCCTTCGCTCTGGCGACGGTTTTGAGCCAGCTCACTGTAGACTTCCCGAAACAGCACCGTGAGAGGTGAATGCCGATAGTTATCCAGACCCTTGCCGATGGTATCGAAGCTTTTCTTCGACCAGAAAAAATCGAGGAAACGCTCCGAATCACCAATCGCACGACGAATGACCAGCTGCTTGTAGAAAATAATGGCCCAGGAGACCACGGAAAAATAAACCAGAATCAACAGGACCAGCTTGACGACCGGGCCGGCATTAAGAACCAATTCCAAGGGAGATCTCCTTACGCTTACGGGATGTCAGGCTGGCAACAGCAACAGACCAGCCTTGTCTATCAATTGATTATCGGGTAGCGCTGACGGCAAGTCAACCGGCTTGTCGTTGTATTTATAGCTGTTCTTGCAGCTCGGCCAGAAGATGACGGGCGGTCGCCGTTTCGGGAGAGCGTGTTAGCAGCTGGCGCAAATCATCGATTTCATCCAGATCATACCACTCTTCTGTTTCGACGTAGCTCAAGCCGAGCCGCCGACAGGCCTGTCGGGTTGCCTGCAAAACCCCGGAGGTGCTCCAGGGGATCCCGGCAAACAACTCTGTGGTCGGCCGCCTTAGACCGACGACAACATAGCCGCCGTCGCGACAGGGAATGGTGGCCACGTCCTTTTCATGGAGTGACTGCAAAACCTGATCAACCAGGTTGAGCGGTAAATCGGGGCTGTCGGAACCCGCCAGCAGAACCGGCCCGTCACAATGACGAAAGAGTTCCTGTACAGCGTTGCTCATGCGATCGCCGAGACTATCACCAACCTGTGCCAGTAGCGGTAGCCCCGGAAAGGTTTCAGCAAACCATTCTCGTCGTCCGTCGTAGCAGAGTACCAGCGGCAAATCCGCGGCGAGCAGACGATTCACCGTCTCGCACAGAGAGGTCTGGTAGAGCCAACAGGCCTGCTCTGCCGTTAAGGCAGGAGACAGCCTGGTCTTGACACGACCCGCAACCGGCTCCTTGGCAAACAGGCCGATAACAGGGCCAGAATGATTAAAAATGTTGCTGTTTAACGAGTTATCCACCTTTTCCACAGGGTTATCCACCTATTCAGACCTGGTCCGTTCCACTTGGCCATAGGCAGAATGATTGTGAATCGACTCAAAATTCTCACAGGCAACCTTGAACCAGGTGATCTCGGGAACCTTGAGTAAACGCTGAGTGACCGCGCGTACCACGTCTTCAACGAACATCGGGTTATCGTAGGCCATCTCGGTCAAGACTTTTTCGTCATCGCGTTTAAGCAGCGCATAGACCGGCGCGCTGCCGCACTCCTCCACCCACGAAACCAGATCCTCCAACCAGATATGGTCGCTATAACGGATCTGCACTGTC